>JAGLDI010000001.1 GCA_023145655.1 Desulfuromusa sp.
GCGCCGATGATACTGCATGGGAGACTATGTGGGAAAGTAGGTCGCTGCCGAAATTATTTGAAAACCCCCCATCTTCCGATGAAGATGGGGGGTTTTTGTTTTCTTTTTTTTTATGATGGTTCGATTTGGTAGTTTTTGATTTTTCGATGGAGATTAGAGCGCTCCAGTCCAATTTCTTCTGCTGTTCTGGAAACATTCCAAGCATTTTCCTGCAGTTTATCTCGTAAAAATTGTTTCTCAAATACCTCTTTTGCTTCACGGTATGAATTTGGTAAACTTGATGTCATCATGCTTTGAGAATCATTTGCCTGATTATTCTGACTGATAACAAGGGGAAGGTCTGAAACATTAATCTCATTTTCCTGAGTCATAATGACCAGTCTTTCGATGAGATTTTTCAATTCTCTGACATTCCCGGGCCAATTGTAATCGATCAGAGCATTTAACGCTGGTTCAGTGATTGTTTTGATCTCACGACTCTCTTTGCCACAAAAAAAGTGTAGAAAGTGCTTGCAAAGTCGGGGGATATCATCTTTTCTCTTTCGTAATGATGGCACATGAAAGGGGAGAACGTTGAGTCGAAAAAACAGGTCCTCTCTGAACTTTCCGGAACTCATTTCTTCCTGCAGGTTCTTATTTGTCGCGGCGATGACTCGAACATCGACCTCGATGGTTCTATTTCCTCCAACCCGATCGAATTTATGTTCCTGCAATATCCTCAATATTTTTGCTTGAGTTTTTAAACTCATATCTCCAATTTCATCAAGGAACAGCGTTCCACCATTTGCTTGATCAAACTTTCCTCTTCGAGCAGAAGTCGCCCCGGTAAATGCACCTTTTTCATGACCGAAAAGTTCAGATTCAATAAGTTCTTCGGGGATAGCTGCACAATTAATTTCAACAAAGGGCTTTTTGGAGCGTGTTGACTGTTGATGTATTGCCCGTGCGACCAGTTCTTTTCCAGTCCCGTTTTCGCCGTTGATCAGGACCCATCCGGAGCTTGGTGCTGCCATTTTGATCTGCTGTTTAAGATGATCAATGGCTACACTGTTGCCAATCATTTGATAATCATGGCCTATTTTTTCTTTTAACGCTTCATTCTCAGCAACCAGCTGACCTATTTTTATTGCATTTTGAATAGATAATAGAACTTTTTCAAGTGAGAGTGGTTTTTCAATAAAATCAAATGCCCCGAGCCGGGTCGCTTTGACCGCTGTTTCAATTGAACCATGGCCACTCATCATCACAACTAATTGCTGCGGTCGTGTCTGCCTAATTTTTTTGAGTGTTTCGAGTCCATCTATCCCGGGCATCCAGATGTCGAGCAAGATTAAATCGGGATCCTCCGACTGGAGCAAGGTCAGGCATTCCTCACCTGTTGCAGCAAAAAATGTTTCAAATCCCTCATCCTCCAAGATCCCTTCCAGACTTTGGCGGATACTAATTTCATCATCAACGATGAGTATACTTTTCATAAAAAATATCCTTATCTGCGACTAGTCGCAGGAAGTTCAATGATAAACAGTGAACCTTTTGGTTTGTTATCTCTGACACGAATGTAGCCATTATGATCGGCTATGATGGTTGATACAATAGCCAAACCCAACCCTGTTCCGGTTTTTTTGGTTGAGAAGTACGGTTCAAACAGTCTGGTTTTATCTTCTGCAGGGATCCCGCACCCAGAATCGGCAACGGTTATGGTGATAATCTTCAACTCTTGATTGTAAGTTGATTCAAGTCGGATAGTCCCCTCTGTCGCGATCGCAGCAACAGCATTTTCAAGGAGGTTGATGATGACCCGCTTTATCTGCTCTCGATCAAAGAGAGTATCTGGCAGATGTTGATCCAGTGATTGCTGAAATGTGATCTGTTTATGGGCCTGTCGATAGAGAGTCAAGCATTCAATGATCACCTCGTTCAGGTTGTTCTCACTCGGTTTGGTTGCCGGCATTCTGGCAAAATTTGAAAATTCATTGACCAGGTTTTTTAACTCATCTACCTGATCACTGATCATTCTTGTACAGTCATCAAAAACTCGGTCATCTTTCGGAAATTTGTTCAGGTAGCGGCGGCGAAGACGCTGCGCAGATAGCTGAATGGGGGTCAGCGGGTTCTTGATTTCATGAGCAATCCGCCTTGCCACTTCTCTCCAAGCAGCCATCCGCTGTGCTTTATAGAGCTGAGTCAAATCGTCAAATACGATAACGGTTCCGAGAAAGTTATTCTGTTTATCACGCAAGGTTGTCAGATTGAGCATCAGAGTATACTTGTCGTTACCAATCGGGATGGTCAATTGTTGCCGTATCGTTCCCCGTTCTGAATAGAATAATTCTTTGAGAAGCTCCATGATTTTTGGCATATAACTTTGCGGAATAATGTCACGGAAGTCTTTTCCCAGCATCTTTTCAGCGTTAAAATTGAGTAAGTTTTCAGCTGATTTATTGATTGTTGTCATGTGTCCAGAGCGGTCAATAGAGATAACACCAGCAGTCACATTTGCCAGAACGATCTCCATATAATCCCTGCGTCGATCAAGTTCAAGGTTTGAATTTAGCAGCTCCTGATTTGCAGCTGTGACTTCAATGCGTCCCTGCCGCAAGTCGGTGGTCATTTTGTTGAAAGCATTGACCAGTGTCCCTATTTCATCGGTACTTCGAGTTTTAAGTTGAATATCAAGATCACCAGATGCAACTTTAGTTGTCGCTGTTGCTAATTCCTGAATTGGCACAGTGATCCCGTTGGCGAGGTGGAAGCCAAACCAGGTCGCCAGGAATATTATAATCAAGGCGATGAGAAGTAATATAATAACGTAGCTTTGTTGAATCTGTCCCCGTAATGATTTAGTGAGTTTGTATTGATCGACGGAGGAGGAAATCTCTTTCATTTTATTGATTAAAGAGTAAGGGACATAGTAGTTAACGACAACAACACCTACAATATCCTTAGGATTCCAATTTGATTGAACCGGGACAATCCCTCGAATCAGATCCGCTTGTCCAACGGGTGTGATCTGTGAAAAACGGGTTCCCTGAAGCCCCTCCTGTACCGAATCTGAACTTGCTGCGGTAATTTCAATAATCGGTAGCTTAGCGTTGGCAACCCGGACGATCTCTTCTTTTGTTGACGAGAAAACCTCAACAATTCCGAGATTGTATTCTTCCTGTTTTTCTTTAATCAGCTGTTTTAGAAGGGGCAGATTTTCTTCATTAAGAAGTTTGTTCTCCTTGATCCTGTTACTTAGTTGATCGGCATAATAAAGAGCATTTGCCTCTGAATTACGATAGTAGGTTTGTGCCACTTTCAGAGATTCATCCAGAGCTTTTTCTACTTGAGTATTGAACCAACTGTCGATACTGCTGCTGATAAAGCCTGCTGAGACAAAAAATAGCAACATTGTTGGTACTAATGACAGGGCAATAAAGGCACCGATCAGTTTGCTGCGAAGCTTGGCTCCGGGGACTCCTCGGCGTCGCTCAAGAAACAATTTGAAGATATTACGGAAAATGAGAAACAGAAACAGTAGAACCAGAAGGATGTTTAAGTTAATAACAGCAAGAGTAATAATGCTATTATTGATTGGCAGTTGAGACGTTAATTCTGCTAGGCGGTTTTCTAGTTGAGGAATTAAAATCAACAGGAATAGCGCTAAAAATACCAGTATCCATTCACGCCGTCTGCGGGGTGATTTTTTTTTCTGTTTTGATTCCGGCAAATTAGTCGTCATGTTCCATCCTATTAGAAAACAATTAGTTATTCTATTGAATGCGTCGAAACAAAACAAGTACGATGGGTAAAATTGTGATTATTTAGCTGCTTGAGCAGGTTGTTAAATTTGAATTCTGGCAATAGAACCTGCAGAATTGTATAGAATCAGCATTGAATTTTATCGTCATCGATTCACAAAACAGAAGCGTTGTTGGCTATTTGTTGATGAAAGTAAAACAGGCACCCGCTTATATTAGCTAAGTGCCTGTTTTTATTCTGGAGCCACCCGCCGGAATCGAACCGGCGACCTGATCATTACGAGTGAACTGCTCTACCAACTGAGCTAGGGCGGCAATGAATATTTTCTATTTTTAAATAAAATCAAAGGTTTAATCTGGTTATTGTGCGGCCTGACGGTTTGTAGCTGCCCATAATTGTGTTGTCAATCGCGGGCATTATGGCTTGATAAAAATAGGTTGTCAATACCAACTCATCCTACCGACGAGGCTCTTCAGCAGTGGTGCTGCTAGGTTGGTGAATAAAGTTGAAACATCTGAAATTTAGAGCTATTTTAAGGTTTCATACGTTCAACACCACCATTTCAGATATGTCAGAATTATATGGAGAGTGTCGATATATTTTGAATGGCTGCTAACCAGATTAAGGAGAAATTCGATGTCATCAAGTGTTAAAGGGACGGAAACGGAAAAAAATTTATTGAAATCGTTTGCTGGAGAATCTCAGGCAAGAACCCGTTATACTTATTTTGCAAGCATTGCAAAAAAAGAGGGTTATGTGCAAATTTCTGATATCTTTGAGGAAACCGCCAACCAGGAAAAAGAGCATGCAAAGCGATTCTTCAAGTTTCTTGAAGGGGGTGACCTGGAAATTACCGCAATGTACCCTGCCGGGAAAATGGGAACAACAGCAGAAAACTTATTAGCTGCTGCAGAAGGTGAGCATGAAGAACATACGGAGCTTTATCCTGCTTTTGCCATAGTTGCATTGAAAGAAGGCTTCGCTGATATTGCCGCAGCTTGGGATGCGATTTCTGTTGCAGAAAAACAGCACGAAAAACGTTATCGTGATCTGTTAAACAATATTGAAGAGGATAAAGTGTTCAAACGTGATCAGCCGACAATCTGGCGCTGCCGTAACTGTGGTTATTTGCATACCGGTGATGAGGCTCTGGAGACCTGCCCGGCTTGCCTCCATCCACAAGCCCACTTTGAGTTGCTTGGTGAAAACTGGTAATCACCTGAAAATGTGAAACGAGGCCCCGCAAATTATTTGCGAGGCCTTTCTTTTGCAGGATACCCGGATCTCTGTTTTGTCGGGTCTTTCGCAGAATTCAGACAAGATCTTCAATTGTGTCAAGTTTGTATAACAGCGGGCTTTGCAGAATAATTGGCAGATTCCGCCCCGGATGGCAGTTAATATTTCTTTTCGCCAATTTCAGCATGATTCTCTGGTACAGACAGTGGCAGAAGCACTCTATTGCACCAAGATAGAGCCCGGTTGTCTAGAGCTGGAAGTGACCGAGGGGATGGTGATGAATAACGTTGAACAGGCAATTGCAAAAAAAAATGGAGGAATTTAATGCGATGGGGGTACATCTGGCGATTGTTAATTAGATCATCGCTCTAGGTAATAATATGTCACTGGAGATTATTGCTGAAGGGATAGAACCCGTTGAACAGCATGATTTCTTACAAAAGGAAGGCTGTGATCAGGGGCAGGGATTCTTGATGGGAAAACCAATGGCCAAGGCTGAACTCCCCACCTTGCTGGATTCCGTTGTCCTCAACCCTCCTGAAGTTCTTACGAGAATAATGAAAATATCAGAAGCTTCCTAACCCTTATTATTGCTCTATAGACCCGCTACCTTTTTCCAAAAATAGAGCCGAGGACGCCGCGAATGATCTGTCGTCCAAGTTGACTGCCAATAGAGCGGGCAGCACTTTTAATCATCGCTTCAGTGGCACTTTGACGTTTACGGCCAGAGCTCCTGTTCTTCGTTTTTTCTAATTTCAGTTGTTCCTTTTCAGCTTCCAGCTTCTCCTGTTCTTCCTGTTGTTCTCTAGCGGATGCTGCCGCTTTCTTTTTGAGTAGTTCATAGGCAGATTCCCGATCAACCTGTTGATTGTATCGGTTACCAATGGGGGAGCGTTGTATCAGTGTTTGCCGGGTTTGTGAATCAATTGGACCAATTTGACTCTCTGGGGGGGAGATGAGGACACGTTCGACCGGTGTCGGGGTCCCTTCTTCATCCAGTATCGAAATTAATGCTTCTCCAATACCCAGCTGGGTAACAATTTCTTCTGTATCAAATGCGGGATTCGACCGGAATGAATCAGCGACAGCTTTGACTGTTTTTCGGTCTTTTGCCGTAAAGGCACGCAGCGCATGTTCGATTTTCATCCCGAGTTGTCCGAGTATATCCTCAGGAATATCAAGGGGGCTCTGAGTGATAAAGTAGATACCAACCCCTTTGGAGCGGATGAGCCGGACAACTTGTTCGATTTTATTCAGCAGGCTCTTGGGTGCATCGTTGAATAATAGATGTGCTTCGTCAAAAAAAAGCACCAGTTTAGGACGATCCGCGTCGCCGACCTCTGGCAATTGTTCAAAGAGTTCAGATAATAGCCACAAAAGAAATGCAGCATAAACTTTGGGTGAGCGATGAATCAAGGTACTGGCATCGAGCAGACTGATCACTCCACGGCCAGAAAAATCGCAGTTCATCAGATCATCCAGTTGCAAAGCGGGCTCAGCAAAGAACTGTTCTGCCCCCTGTTCTTCCA
Organism: Desulfuromusa sp.; assembly: GCA_023145655.1. Lineage (GTDB taxonomy): Bacteria > Desulfobacterota > Desulfuromonadia > Desulfuromonadales > Geopsychrobacteraceae > Desulfuromusa. The sequence continues at coordinate 6,510 of JAGLDI010000001.1, forward strand.
GAACCAGCAATCGACGTTGAATTGCGCCGATACTGGCTGAAGCAATATTCCCGTACTCATGACGCAGTTCAGCACCATTATCTCCCATCCATAAGAGTAGGGAGCGCAGATCTTTCAGGTCAAGCAGCAGCATCCCCTCATCATCGGCAATTTCAAATGCCGCATAGAGAATTCCGGACTGGGTTTCATTGAGTTCCAGCAGATTTGCCAGCAGTAGCGGCCCCATCTCTGAAATCGTTGTTCGCAGTGGATGTCCTTTGTCGTTGTCGATACTCCAGAACAGGGTCGGGCAGGCTTGCAGTCGGTAGTCGGGCAGGGGGATCTGTTCCAGTCTTTCATCGATTTTTGGATGGCTTTTTCCTGCGATTGCCAGCCCGGAAAGGTCACCTTTGATGTCGACAGCAAAAACTGGAACCCCCAACTTTGAAAATCCTTCGGCAAAGACTTGTAGAGTGACAGTTTTGCCGGTTCCCGTTGCTCCAGCAATCAAGCCGTGTCGGTTACTCATTTTCCCCAGTTGTTGAATCAATTGACCCTGGCTGGAACCGAGGTTGATAACGGGTAAAGGCATGTCTCTCTCCTGTTTAGAATGGATCGTTGTCCGGAAGATTTGTGCTAGTCTGAAAATTAAAGGATCTCTTTTTTCAGTTGCAGAAACTCTTCGCGGGTAATCAGCCCTTCGTCTACCATTCTGCTCAGTTCGGATAACTCTTTAAGCTGGATCGACTTCGGACCTTCCAGCTGTTTGATCTGATTATCGCTGTCGGTTTCTATTAATCTGATGCTGTCATCTTTATGCCCTAACCGTACTGTTGCCATGCCCCCCATTAAGCTAATTTCCAGGGTCCGGTCATTAAGTGCCGGATCAGACATGAGATCATAAAGTCTTTGTTTGTGCTCTCTGAAGTATTGATAAAAATAGTATCCGGATCCGCCTATCAAGGCGATACCGGCAATAATAATCAGCCAGCGGAAGTCATAAATTCCTTTGATTACCACAACGGTGACACCCAGGCCGATCATCAGCAGGATGTGAAGAACCAGCACCAGGTAGCCAAGCATGACACCATTGAAAACGCTTTTGTTTTGTTCCCCGTTCAGTTTCATTCTGTTACACTTCTCTTTTGTAAGTTGAATAATAAAGATAACACAGCTGCTGAAAATGATAAAATATATATGTATCGTGTAGGAGAAAGAATCTTATGGATGTTCTTGGAATAGATATTGGTGGTAGTGGCATCAAGGGGGCGGTGGTCGCTGTTGAAACCGGCCGGCTGGTTTCTGAACATCTACAGATTAAGACCCCGAGACCAGCAACCCCCGCTTCAGTTATCAAAGCTACCGGTGAACTGGTCAGATCATTTGACTGGCACGGTTCCATCGGTTGTGGGTTCCCAGCAGTTATCCAGGATGGAATGGTCAAGACTGCTGCCAATATCGATACTAGCTGGATAGGTGTTAATGCCAGGGACTTTTTGCAGCGAGAAACTGGGTGCGTTTGCTCTGTCATCAATGATGCCGATGCGGCGGGATTAGCAGAAATGGTATTTGGTGCAGGACGGGGGAAAATGGGTAGCGTATTGATTCTGACTTTGGGAACCGGTATCGGCTCGGCCCTGTTTTATCAGGGGAGGCTCTTTCCCAATTTGGAACTGGGATACCTGCCGCTGGAGGGCGCTCCTGCTGAGCACTATGCATCAGCTGCTGTGCGGGTAAATGAAAAATTAAGTTGGGTCACCTGGTCAAAACGGCTCAACCGGTTTCTAAATCATGTTGAACGCCTTTTCTCCCCGGAGCTGATTATTATTGGTGGCGGGGTCAGTTCCCGACATAAAGAATTTTTCCCATTGCTTGAAACGCGGGCAGAACTGGTTCCGGCAGGTTATCTTAATCATTCTGGAATTGTTGGTGCTGCCAGTTTTGTTACTGAGCAGTGTCACGATTGAGACATCTTGTTTCTCAGTGCCCGGCTGATCATTTTTCCATCCAACAACCCCTGATCATAGAGTAGTTTTCCCCAGGTCTGCATGCCGCTGTTAACCTGGTTGAAAAGAGTTAGAGGGTCACCTTTCAATAAAATTGCCAATATCAGTTCTTTTCGATTCATCCCCTTTTTGTGCCAATTTCCAAGCTCATCTCCACTGACCCCGAATTGTTGACTTAATTGTAAGTCAACAATCTGGTCTGCTAACAGCTCAGGATTGTTTCCCAACTGCCAGTATGTTTCTCCCACCTGCTGTGGGGTGAGTTTCAACTCTTTAAAGACAATATCCCAGCGTTTGCTTTGCCCATAAATTTTATCAACAGTGTCAATCTCCTGTTGACTACGTGCTGCAACATCGAAAAGAACCCATAGATAAGACCCACTTGTTCCTGACATCTTTGCCTTGACCAAAGAACTTTTCTCAACTCCGTAAAGCAGAGAGATAAAGGAATTCTGGGTTGTCGCCAGAAAATAGGGATCAGCTGCTGCAGTGTCACGGTGGTTGAAGGTCCGATCTTGAAAGCAGTGACAGCTGATGGTTGATTCTGCACCGGCTAAAGTTGGAAGCAGAAGAAATAACAGGCAAATGAGCACTCTCATTGGAGATTTATCCAGTCAGTATTAAGCCAGCAATAAGATGTTGCAGAAAAAACGGGAGCTGATAGCTCCCGTTTTTTTGTTTTAATCATCCAGTTCTAAGCTTTATTTAGTTGCTCCACAGGCAACTTCAACCCTGCGATTCAGTTCTCTTCCACCGGTACTTTTATTGTCGGCCAGCGGCTTACTTTCACCAAAACCCTTTGAAATCAATCTGGATTCTTTGATATCGAATTTTTCGATCAGCCGGGTTTTAACTGCATCAGCACGTTGTTGGGATAGTGCCTGATTATACGCTGCAGAACCGGTACTATCGGTGTGACCTTCAATAACAACGGTATTACCGGGATAATCTTTAATGCACTGTGCCGCTTTAGCAATTTCACTATCAAATTCAGGACCAACTTTAGTGCTATCATGGCCAAAATTAATATCCAGGGTTAGCTTAGTTGGGCAGCCATAGACGTCAACGGACACTCCATCCGGGGTACCAGGGCATTGATCATTGTAGTTGAAGACGCCATCACCATCGCTGTCAAGTGAACAACCGACATCATTGACGGGTGCTCCTTCAGGGGTATTGGGGCAATTATCAACGACATCCATAACACCATCACCATCGCTGTCGACTGGTGGAGCTTTAACAATGACTGGTGCTGCGGTGATAAACACATTGTTGACAAAACTTGCCATGCTTGCGCTGTCAGACAGGTCAGCATCGGTTGTGGCAAATCCGCACTGCCCGATCGTGGCAAGTTGTTTCATCATATCCTGCCCGGCACCATTATTTTCATGTCCAATAGAAATCGTGTAGATGCAGATGCTCTCCCCTAACTGGTTCTTGAGTTGTTCTGCAGCAGCAGGAGCATCATCAATGTTGAGGCCATCACTAATCACAATCACCGCTGATTTGCCCGAGGCAGATTTCAGGTCATCTGCAACAGCTTGCAGTGCTTCCACCATTGGGGTTGGTCCTCCAACATATTTTATCTTGTTCAGACCGTCATGAAAGTCAGACCGATTATAGCTGGTTATTCCGTAGAGGAGATCAGTCCCATTCTCTGATTGATAACTATTGTGACCAATGCTGCGCAACCCAGCGTTATAGCTTAAATCAGTTGGAATTTCCTGATTGATCTGGCCGACCAAATCTCTGGCGACGAGAAAGTCGTTCCTGCCATTTTCATTCATACTCAATGAGGCATCTAGCAGTACGACAAAATTATCGACTTTAGGAACATATTTTTGACCTGCTGTTTTTGATGTGTTTGTATCAAGCGGCTCAAGAGGAGGTTGCATAATTGGTGAACAACTGGCAACCAGAACAACCAGAATGGACAAGAACAATAATTTTTGCAGTTTTTTCATTTTAACTTCCTCCCAAGTTGATTATTGAGCATAAATTATACGAGACACCATCCATTTATTGTATCACTGAAATATGACGAGTCAAGTCAGACATGCGAATTTCATTAAAAAAAACAGGTACCGTCCTGAACTTCACTGACATTACGTGCTGGCAGGGGTTTTACCAGAACAACCATTCTTTGCAAAGACTGATTTGCGGTCATTTATGCGGCTAAGTATCCATCTTTTCAATCAGTCTTTCCAAATAGCGTGATTTCATCTGTTTGCTGGCCATTGCCTGTTTGATCGGCGGCAGTCGTAAAATCACTCCGAACAGTGCAGCAAGGGCACGGTGGCTGAACAGCGCCCGATTATCAAAAATCAGGTTCTGTAATTTGCCTCGTTCAATCGCCATGACAACGGCTCGGTGAACCCCGTTGAGTGGAGTCAGGACCCGTTCCGGTCGTGATTTGAGTTTGATCACTTTTTCTGGACAATTGCGGACACACAGGCCGCAACCGAGGCAGCGATCTTCAATCAGGGTTGCTTGCTTGCGATTTGGGTTTTTGGGATCATTGGCTGAAGAGAGGGCGATGGCTTCCACTGGACAAACGTTGACGCATTTGCTGCATCCAGTACAGTTGTGTTGATCAATTTCTGGAATGAAGTTGGTGGTGTGAACCGGATTTAAAATAGTAAAGCGCCGGGCGGCAATCATTGCTTCACAGCAACAGCCACAGCAGTTGCAGATAAAATTCACATCTTGTCGAACGTTTTCTCCGAATTGGACCAGATTGTGGTCGTAAGCCTGTTGCAGGAGGTCGAGCCCCTCAGCACTGTCAATCAGGCGGGCATGGCCGTGTTTGGTGAGCGATGCCGCAGGACTGTTCAACGTCATGCAGATCTCCATCGGCGCATCGCAGGCTTTACCCAGGTGGAACATTTTGTGGCGACAGTAACAGGTGCCGACGCCGATATGGGTTGCTGTTTTAATCACCTCGCTGGCTCGCTCATAGTCGAGAACATGCAGGGCATCTTGGTTGGTCAAAACCGGTTCGTGGATGAAAGTTCGACCGAGTTGAGTCTCTCCACGAGCCATCAGTTCACGAATAAAATCTTCTTCAACATTCATGTATTGATAGAACAATTCACTGAGAACCTTCTGGTCAATATCACCCCGGGTACGCATCAATGAAAATTCAAAAAAACCAGCCATGGGAGGAGGGAGAACGTAAACTGATTCCCCATTTTGCTCCAGATCCACCAGAATAGCTCGGCTGGCCAGTTCTTCGAGTACTTTGCGGGTTTCAGTCAGGTTGACCTTCCAGATTTGACTGGCTTTATTTGCATTGAAGGGTTTAATCGGTAGTTGAGCAACCAGTCCCGCTTCCTTTTCACTGAATAATATGGCAAGAATTTTATAGAGTAATTGGGATGGTGGTGCCCCTTGCGGGTAGCGGTTGAGCCGATCAGCCAGGTTGGAATAACTGGACTTGAGAGTGTGGTGAGCCATATCATTCCCCAATTTTATAAAAATGAGAGACGGAGATAGAGATCTAATACGATCAATATTACGGGTTTCAGATAAAAAATCAATAATTCACAGCAATGAAAAAGATTATTTTGCGGTTGGACTTGCCGGGAAGTGGCGAGGAGTGCAAAATACTGTTATGAAACAAAAAAATATGACATTACGCACGTGGTTGATACGCTTTCTGCTCCTCTTCAGTTTTGTCGGTATTGGGTTCTTACTGTCGGCGGGTTCGATAGAGAGCCTTTTGACGTCCCTGCGGGAGTTAAATTGGGCTTACGCCGGGCAACCTTCACGCCCCCGTCCTGAAATTGATCTTCAGGTCCCTGAAACAACCGAGACGGCTCTGTTTGCCCTTGGCTGATTTTGGGGCATTGACTCCCGGTTCGGGAGTGTTCAGGGTGTTTATCGAACCGATGTTGGCTATGCCGGGGGCTCAGAATCAAAGCCAAGCTATGTCGGTATAAAAGATTATAGTGAAGTGGTTCTGGTTGAATTTGATCCACAGAAGGTCTCCTATCAACAGCTTCTGGAGATCTTTTGGGCGAGTCATAATCCAACCCATGAAATTTTCAGTCGCCAGTACCGCAATGCGGTTTTTTACCTGTCTGAAGAGCAGCGGATTCAGGCAAAGCAGTCCCGTGCGGATATCAGGAAGATCAAGAACCGACCGGTTTATACTGCGATTGAAAAAGCTGGTAATTTTTATTCAGCTGAGGATTATCACCAGAAATATTATTTGCGCAGACTGGATAAATTGATCGGTGAATTCAAGCAGATTTACCCGGATAACAATCAGTTTGTTGCATCAACTGCAGCCGCAAAAATTAATGGTTATCTTGGCTGTAATGGTAATCCGGAAGACTTGAAAAAAGAGGTTGCCTTTTTTGGACTGTCTCCAGCGGCACAGACGTATTTAGTTAGCTACGTTGCAACAGCTTGCAGTCGTTTTAAGGGACTATCCTGCCCTGCACCGAAGAAGTAGGGGCATAGGGTAGGTCCAACCAACTGACTTTGCTGGGGAATATTTACTAATGGTCAATTGTTCTAATGTTTTTGTCGTCAGATTTTTTTAATAGGAGCTTAAAATGAAAACGATTGGATTGTTGGGGGGGATGAGTTGGGAATCGACGGTTCTTTATTATCAACTGCTCAATGAGGGGGTGCGGAAGCGGCTCGGCGGTTTGCATTCAGCAAAGATATTGATGCACAGTGTCGATTTTGCTGATATCGAACAATTTCAGGTCAATGGCGAATGGCAACAGGCAGGGGAGCAACTTGCTGCTGCAGCAGCGGGGTTGGAACAGGCTGGAGCTGAAATGATCCTGCTGTGTACCAATTTGATGCATAAGGTTGCCCCGCTTATTGAGGCGGAAATAGAGGTCCCTTTTCTTCACATTGCTGATGCTAGCGGACATGCCATTAAAGCTCAAGGGTTGAAAAAGGTCGGTTTACTAGGAACCCGCTATACCATGGAAGAAGATTTTTACCGGCAGCGATTGCTCGACAAATATAATCTGGATGTTGTTATCCCGGATCAGGAAGATCGTGATTATGTCCATCAGGTTATTTTTTCTGAACTTTGCCTGGGGAAGTTTACTCCAGAATCACGGGCAAATTACCTTGCCATTATCGATAAGTTGCGTGACCAGGGAGCCGAAGGGGTGATTCTCGGTTGTACCGAAATTCCATTGCTGGTTCGTCAGGAAGATACCGATCTGCCGTTGTTTAACACGGCTGCGTTGCATGCTGAATACGCACTTGAATATTCATTTGTTGGTGAATAAAGAAAAGTTCTGCTGATCTTTTGTCAGAATAAGTCAAACTTTTCTCAAAGCAAGCGTCACATTGGCAGAGAAAATAAGTAAAGCACCACACCAGCCTGAGATTGCCAGCGCTGGGTCAGCTACTAATGCAGGCCCGAGCAGAGCCGCCAGTAATATTCTACTGGAAGAAATAATAGAGCCTTCCACTGCGGTGACATATAAAAAACCGTAAGTGATCAGATACTGACCGAGCACACCAGCAGCCGAACAGCTCAGTAGAAAAAATAACTCCTCGAAATTTGGTATAAAGATGGCGTCATGGAAAAATATCAGCATCAAAATTGTACCCAGACCAAACATGAAAAAAAGTATTGTTTGCGAATCGTGGTATCGCCTGCTGATATTAAGGTAAATAATCGCCACTGCTGCGCTTACTCCAGAACTGAGACCCCATAGATTTGTCCAGCCGGGATTAATATCACCCGGAGAAAGAACCAGCCAAACTCCAACAAATGCCACCGCAACAATCAGCAGTGATAAAAAATCGCGCTGCCCCCGAAGAAAAAACCAGGCGAATACAGCAACAAAAAGAGGGTAGGTCATGTTGAGGATGTTTGCTTCAGCCACCGATCCCATTTCAACTGCTTTATAAAAACAGAAAACGGCAATGGTATTGGCTACCGTTCGACCAATAAGATAATGGTATTTCTGGGGTCGTATCCTTTGCTTCTGCAGAATCATAGTCACGGAAACGACTATGAAGCCGAGCAGCAGTCGGGCAAAAACAAAATAGGCAGACTCAATAGTCACATGGGGCGCAGCCCAGCGAATTATGAGTGTGGCCAGATAGAAGCAGAAGGCCGAACCGAAAACAGCAAGCCAGCCGGCGGCTTGACGGGACACCTTTGGATCGAGTCCAAATAACTGAATATTCATGAATACTTAAACCGTCATCAAAAACAGAAAAGGTTTGTCAGCTGATTCTGAAAAGAGGACTCAAATGAGCCTCTTGCAAAAGTCTTGCTTAGGGACTGAACAAAATTTTGCCCAACAGCGTTGCTAATTTTACAATAGAGCTGTTGTGGAACGTCCTGCGAAGCCATTTTCTAAGATTAAAGGCAAACTGCTCCCTCTGAAATGTTTCTTGTTCTTTGACAATCAGTAACCTGTAACTTTGAGCAACTGATCAGCAAACAATGTGATGACACCAAACATCAGGTGCCACATTACTTTTTCTGACCCACGGACTTGAATGCACCGGCCTCCAAGTTCGTCTTTAAGGCGACCATAGCTTCTGTCCGTTCATTGTAGCGAACCAGTTCAAGGAACTTGACCAAATGTTTTTCAGGCTCCGTAAGCGGAAGAGGCAAACATCCGTTTAAATGTGGAAACAGGCTCTGCTGTACTGTTTCCATTAACCATGATACTTTGGCTCTGAGCTTCATCGGTATTCTTCTGCTTATTATTTGGCATCGTAACCTAATAATATCAGTTAGTTGTTTTTGAAGCTCGTTTTTTATGTAGTATCAAAAAGAATATTCAAAAACGCACATACTCTTTTGCAAGAGGATTTGTTGAAAAAAACCATTTTGCCCCCATTGTTTACACTGTTTTACTGAACCGCTAGTTTCTGTATACTAAAACTGAAATAGATTAGTTGGTAGAAATAAAACTGCTCGGCATAAACCGAGCCCTGACACGAAGGAGACTCAGATGAAAATAACAATCGGCAAATTGATAATCCTGTTAGCGCTGGTGGCGCTGGCACTGCCGGTCAGCACAAGTTTGGCCAGTGGCGATGTTAAAGAAATTCATTTTATTATTCCCGGTGGTGCTGGTGGCGGTTGGGATGGAACGGCCCGCGGCGTTGGCAAGGCGTTGCTCGATTCTGGATTGCTGAAACAAACCTCATTTGAAAATATGTCCGGTGGCGGCGGCGGTAAAGCGCTGAATCACTTGATCAGTACTGCTAAACGTCAGCAGGGCACCCTGTTGGTCAACTCGACCCCGATTATTATACGCTCGCTGACCGGCGTGTTTCCCCAATCTTTCCGTGACTTGACGCCAATTGCTTCAGTTATTGCCGATTACGCCGCTCTTGTTGTCAAAAAAGACTCTAAATATCAGACTCTTGACCAAATCATGGACGATTTCAAAAAAGATCCACGTTCGGTCAAGATAGGCGGCGGTTCAGTTAAAGGTGGCATGGATCATCTGGTCCCGGCAATGATCATCAAGGGTGCTGGTGGTGATCCATTGAAGCTTGTTTACATCCCCTACGATGCTGGTGGTAAAGCAATGGCAGGACTCCTCTCCGGCGATACACAGATACTCTCAACCGGTTTCGGTGAGGCTCTTGGTTTGGCAAATCAGGGTGAAGTGCGGATTCTCGCTATCACTTCTGACGAGCGCCTCGCTATGGCTCCTGATGTGCCAACAGTTAAGGAATCTGGTATCGATGTGACCTTTGCTAACTGGCGTGGTTTCTTCGGTGCTCCTGGATTACCAGAAGCCAAAGCTCAGGCTTATCGTGATCTACTGAAAAAAATGTATGATACCCCGGAGTGGGAAGAAATTCGCAGTAAACGTGGTTGGCAAAATCTCTATCAGCCGGGCGCTGAATTCACCACTTTTCTGGAAAATCAGGAAAAGGCCATTGGTAGCATGATGCGTGAGCTCGGATTTATAAAATAGCACACGAAAACCATAGAACAATTGGGCACTTCCCTCCTCAAGAAGTGGAGAGGGGGGTGCCCAATTTAATATCGATAGTAATATCTGAAAGGGTTTTTTATGGCTAGGGAAAAGATAGGAGCGCTGGTGATGCTGCTCTTTTCGATGGCTTACGGGTTGCTGGCATTCAGAATCCCCTTAAGTTTCATGGATCAGGGTGAATTTTTCACCTCACGAACCATGCCATATGCCCTTGCTGTTCTGGGGACTATCCTTTCATTACTTATTCTAGTAATGCCGACCGTTGATCCAGAGGGCAAGCGAACCCTTACGGAAGAGACCCATGGCATGGACTGGAAAAAAGCGATCCTGTTGGTCGTTGGGATGATTATTTACGGATTAGTGATGAAGTGGCTAGGCTTCATTATCTCTTCAATCGTATTTTTGCTATGCGGGTTCTACATCCTCGGAGAACGACGGATTAAACGGATGCTACTGGCGGCAATTCCATTAGTGCTTCTCCTCTGGGTCATTATGTCGGCTCTGCTTGATGTCTACATTGCACCGGGTGAAATCTTCTACATGCTGGGGGTCTTATAATATGTGGGATGGAATGTTTAGCGGCATGTTAACCGGGATCAGCACCACATTGATCCCGATGAATATCGCTATGGTGCTGTTCGGTTGCTTTATGGGTAGCTTGATTGGCATGTTGCCGGGCTTGGGACCAATCACTGCGGTAGCACTGATGATCCCGGTCACCTACGGGCTGGATCCTGCCACTGGAATGGTACTGTTGGCCGGTGTTTACTACGGTGCCATCTTTGGCGGTTCGACCTCGTCAATACTGATTAATGCTCCCGGAGAGGCAGCTACGGTTGCTACTGCACTCGATGGCTACCCGCTGGCGCGTCAGGGATATCCCGGCAAAGCTTTGGCTATAGCGGCTTATGCTTCTTTTTCTGGCGGGACTATTTCGGTCATCATGTTGATGGTCTTTGCTCCAATACTGGCCAGTGTCGCGACCAGTTTTCAATCAGCCGATTACTTTGCTCTGATGATTCTCGGTCTGACCGCAGTTTCGGCTTTTGCCGGGCGGGGTGGAGTGCTCAAGGCGCTACTGATGGTGGTGCTTGGGTTGATGCTAGCCACAGTTGGGACCGATCAAACCTCTGGAGTACAACGTTTCACCTTTGGCTCACTGGAATTACTCGATGGCATCGAATTTTTACTGCTGGCAATGGCGACTTTTGCTCTGACCGAGGCACTATCGATTATTCTCAAGCGGGATGCCTCTTCCGATAGTCTTGACCCGAAGCTGATTGGCTTCAAAAGCCTCAAGGTGACCAAGAAAGAGTTCAAACAGATCGGTCCGACTATCGGTCGCTCATCACTGCTCGGATTTTTTATTGGCGTTCTACCTGGTGCCGGCGCGACTCTTGGTTCCTTTATGGCTTACGGTATGGAACGTAACCTGGCATCACCAGAAGAGCAGAAGAAATTTGGTAAGGGGAGTTTGCGCGGGTTGGCCGCGCCAGAGGCCGGCAATAATGCTGCAAGTTCAGGATCTTTCGTGCCGCTGCTCTGCCTCGGTATTCCCGGATCTGGTACGACTGCAGTCATGCTCGGTGCGTTGATTGCTTACGGAATCGAGCCCGGACCCCGTATGCTCACCGCCAGCCCCGAGGTCTTCTGGGGCTTGATCATGTCAATGTACCTAGGCAACGTTTTTCTGCTGATTCTTAACCTACCACTGATCCCCTATTTTGCTCGCTTGCTGGCAATTCCACGTAACTTTATGGTGCCGATGATCCTGTTTTTCTCATTGATGGGAGTCTATCTGATCACCTTCAACGATTTCGATATCCTGATGATGGTTATCTTCTGTATCGCCGCCATGGCGCTGCGCTTGATGAACTTTCCTATGGCGCCGTTGCTGCTTGGATTTATCCTCGGGGGGCTGATGGAAGACAACCTTCGTCGAGCTTTACTGATCTATGACGAATCTCTCAGCTTCATGTGGGAACGGCCGCTAACCTTGGGGATTAATTTGACAACTCTTTTCATTCTTCTGTTTCCGCTACTGCGTTCCTTTCTGGCCAGACGTAAGAGTGGGGGGGACTCCGATGACAGAGAAGTGGCTGCTTGAATATAGACCTGCTAAAACAAAAAAAGGATGTTACTGACTTTCTGAGACATCGACGATAGTAGGATTTCAGGGTCATTTGATCATATCGTCAAGTGACCCTGTTCTGTTAATGGCTATATCCCAATCGCTCAACTGAATTATGTACCCATTTGGACTGCATGTTCAACATGTGCTTGAGTTTTCTTTTGCTTGGTTGTTATTTTCTCTGAGAAATCTATGAATAAAGAAGCCTTGTGTGATCAGATCATGGCCCGATTGAAAGCTGATCACGCTTTGCTGCTGCAGGCGGCGAAGACCGCTCATGCCGCTGCGACCCACGATGAGAATATCCCCGATAATAAATACGCCACCCTCGGTCTTGAGGCGTCCTATCTGGCGCAGGGTCAGGCTAATCGAGCGCAGGAAATTTTGCAGGCGATACAGGTGTTTCAGCAACTGACTTTGCGGACTTTTTCTGCACAGTCGGTTATCCGTCTGACGGCGGTGGTACAACTGGAGGATGATGAGGGACGGATCAGGTTGGTTTTTCTTGGCCCAGCTGCAGGCGGTTTACTACTAGATCTTGATGGTGTGGAGCTCATGATCATCACGCCCGCATCTCCACTCGGTCGAGAACTGATCGGCAAGCAGTGCGGTGACGTGATTGAACTTAACAGTGGCACTGCTCGGGAATACGAAATCATCTCGATCTGTTGATAGGGGCTTTTCTTATCCTTTGAGTTGAAATGTCCTCTGGCGTTTCTCGGCATAGTCAAATTCGTGGGTTATTTTCCAGGTGACGA
>JAGLDI010000010.1 GCA_023145655.1 Desulfuromusa sp.
CGGATGTCTTGCTCAGATAGATCTTTTTTTGACATGGCATCCCCCCCGCAATCAGTAGTTCACATGCGATGTGCATCACCGGTAAAAAACGATTTATAATATTAACAGGTTATCTGACTTTCCGTCCATCAAATCTTGAGTTCTACCGGTCTATTGTTGACGTTATGTTTTTACTCTCTGGCAGCTGCGTCAAGTTGGGGATTTATGCTATGCTGCGCCGACTTTTACAAAGGAATCTGAATGACTCAAAAAATAAAAACAAAACGTCCCGAACTTTTGCTGCCGGCCGGGGATATGCATAAGTTGAAAACGGCGATCCGTTTCGGTGCCGATGCGGTTTATCTGGGGACGTCCGCTTTTGGGCTGCGGGCGCATGCTGGGAATTTTGATATCGACCAGTTACGGAGTGCCCGGCAGTTGACCCGGGACGCCGGGGTTGCCCTCTATCTCACCCTCAATGCTTCGTTGCGTCCGGATGAGTTTTCGGTATTGGAAAAGCTGCTTGAAGAGTTGAAACCGCTTGATCTTGATGCCTATATTATCGCCGACCCTGGAGTTCTGGCAACGATCCGCACCGTTGATCCTGACCGCTCGATCCATCTTTCGACCCAGAGCAATAGTTGTAATCCACAGACTGCCGAGTTCTGGCGCAGCAGTGGTATCAGGCGAATCAACCTGGCACGGGAACTGACACTTGAGGATATCCGTGGCTTTTCCGGACAGACTGAGATCGAACTTGAATGTTTTGTTCACGGGGCCATGTGTGTTGCCCATTCGGGGCGCTGCCTCCTTTCGACTGCGTTGCTCGGTCGCAGTGCCAACCGTGGTGATTGTGCTCAGCCCTGCCGCTGGAATTATGCGCTGGTCGAAGAGACTCGTCCGGGGGAGAGTTTTGCCATCGAAGAGGATTATCGTGGCACCTATATCATGAATAGCCGGGATCTCTGTCTGGTGGAGCAATTGCCGCAATTACTTGCTGCCGGGATCGACAGCTTCAAGGTTGAGGGGCGGATGAAGAGCCTTTACTATGTGGCAACCACGGCACGGATTTACCGTGATGCCATTGATCGTCTCAGTGTCGATCCAACCGATATTGATCCTCGCTGGCGGGAGGAGCTGGAAAAGGTGAGTCATCGCCCCTACGATACCGGGTTTTTGTTTGGGCATGAGGATGCCAAAATTCATGCTGCCGATACCCACTACATCCGCACCCATGACTTTGTCGGTTTTATCCGCAGCGATGAAAACGGTCTCTGGGTTGAAGGGCGAAATCGCTTTCTCCTTGGGGATGAAGTTGAACTGATCGGTCCGAAAATGCGCCAGCAAAAGTTCCGGGTCGAGAAAATTCAGAATTTTTCCGGAGAGGATCTCCCCGCTGGACAGCCCAACTCTCAACTTCGATTACAACTTCCAGATTGGGCTGAAGAGGGTGATCTGCTCCGTTTAAAAAGGGTGGAGAAATAAATGAAACTGCTGCTCTTATCTATTTATCTGCTGGTCATTGCCATCCGTTTTGCCCTGGTCTGGATCAATATCCAACATCGACAGAAAGCCCGGCAGCCACTCCCGCAGGCATTTGCCGGTCAAATTGACCAGGAGCGGCTTGATCACAGTGATGCTTATGTTCTGGTGGGAGATCGGGTCAGTTTTGTTGAGGATATCGTCGGTGTTGCTTTGACCCTGGCATTTTTGTTTGGCGGGTTGCTCCCTTGGTACGATCAGTTGATTGTCGCTTTTTCCGATAATTTTATCGTCAGCGGTTTGTTGTTCTTTGGCCTGCTGGCATTGATTCAACTGTTGGTTGGTTTGCCTTTTTCTCTGTATAAAAACTTTGTTCTGGAAGAAAAATTTGGTTTTAACCGGATGAGTTTTAAGCTCTGGTGCAGTGATCTACTGAAAGCGCTGCTGATCGGTACGATCCTGTTCTTACTTCTGGCGGGTGGGGCGCTGTGGCTGGTACAGCTGACACCACAAAGCTGGTGGTTGTGGGTCTGGGGCTTCTGGGCAATTATCTCATTATTTCTCCTTTACTTGTCTCCCTATCTGATTGAGCCGCTGTTTTTTAAGTTCACCCCATTGGCAAAGGCAGATCTGGAATCTGATGTGCGGGAACTGCTGGAAAAAGCAGGAGCCCACGCCGGAAAAGTTTTACAGGTTGATGCGTCCCGCCGCAGCGGTCACAGCAACGCCTACTTTACCGGCATCGGTAAGGTGAAACGGGTGGTCTTGTTTGATACGCTAATGGAACAACTGGATAATAAAGAGCTGCTCGCGGTTCTGGCCCATGAGTTAGGGCATTGGCGTTGTGGTCATCTGCGACAACAGTTGATCAAGAGTCAGATTATGGCTCTATTCAGTTGTTGGCTGGCGTTTGTTGTCCTGAACAATCAGATTCTTCCCGGTTGGCTGGGATTGGAACAACTTTCGTTTGCTGGACAGGTGCTGGTTCTGGGCTGGTTGGGTTCGCTGCTCGGATTTTTCTGGACCCCCCTCAGCAGTTGGTGGTCGCGGCGTCATGAACGTCAGGCCGATCAGTTTGCCATCAACATGGTGGGGAGCGGCAGGGAGCTGGCTTCAGGATTGGTGAAATTAGCCCGGGAAAATTTGAGCAATCTGTTTCCCCACCCCTGGTACGTAGCGTTCTATTATTCCCATCCTTCATTGGTGGAGAGAGTCTTATGGCTGGAGCGGGGGAGAGTTAAAACTAAAACTTCCACAGATCGGTAAAGCGGTTATTGCCGTCAGTGGCGTTTGTGACTTTCACCTGAGAGGAAGTTGAATGAAATCTTCCGGGGACATGTCCCCACATTAAAACAATACGCCCGACCTTCTTGCCCGCCGCTGGCGGGTTCCCTACATTCCACAGCTGCTTTGAGGATGGGCAAAAACTCGGGCTAAAGCCCTC
>JAGLDI010000100.1 GCA_023145655.1 Desulfuromusa sp.
GCACCACTGAGAGAAAGCCGCAACCCGTAACCAAAAAGATTCTCTTGAGAAATTGAGCCCTGAGCCATAACACTATCAACCGAAGAGTAACCCAAACCGATTGAGAAGGTTCCAGTTGGGCGCTCGGTCACTGCAACTCCGAGGATTGTTTTTGTCTCATCGGAACCAGGCTTATTGGTCACCGTCACCTCATCAAAAAAGCCGAGGTTACGAATCCGTCGCTTTGCCTCCTTAACCCCTTTTGCACGAGACAGATCCCCCTCGAGGATCGGTATTTCTCTGCGAATAACTTTATCACGAGTTTTTGTATTACCGGTAATCTCGATCCGCTCAACAAAAACCCGAGGACCTTGCTCGACTTCCAGATTCAAATTGATCAACTGTTGATTCTTAACTCTAGCAGTTAATGGGGTGACATTTGCGTATGCATAACCATTATCTGCATAAATATCGGTCAACCTTAGAATAGTGTCACGCAACTCTGCTGTACTAAAAATATCTCCAGGTTTTAATCTTACTAACCGCAACATTTTTTCTTGCGAATACATCAGGTCACCGGAAACCATTACTTTTCCAACCGTGTACTGGATCCCCGGATCTATCTCTATTAAAACGTTAAGATACTTGTCCTCAATCAAAGAAACCTGAGGTTGTTTCACCTTGACATACTGGTATCCTTTATCATGATAAGCAGCTTTGATCCTCTCAATATCGAGAAGCATGATGTCCCTACTATAAACTCCCCTATCGGTCATCCAGGAGAGAAACCAGCGTTCCTTGGTCTCCATCTTATCCAGCAACTCATCCTTATCAAAAGCGGTATTACCAATAAATGAGATGTCTTGGATCAGAACCTTCTTCCCTTCCACAATCTCAAAAATAAGTGTTGCCTCATTCTTTTCATCAACCTGCAAATCCGGTTCTATCTTAGCAGCGTAATAACCATCCTCAATATAAGCATTTTTCATCTCCTGCAAACTTGCTTCAACTTTGGATCGTTTATAGATAGAGGGAGCTCTCAACTTTAGCAGAGGACGTAACTTATCCTCCTTCAGTTTATCATTACCAGAAAATTTAATGTAACGGATCAAAGGGAGTTCATGAACGACAAAAGTAAGGATTTTGGTCCCCTGTACCTCAGTCATTTCTGCAGAGATATCATCGAAATATCCTAATTTAAAAATATTCTGCATCGCTCGATCAATATCTTCTGGTGAAACAATATCCCCAGATTCAATCGATATTTCTGCCAACACCACAGATTTTTCAACCCGGATAATCCCCTCGATCTGAACATCTGACACCCTAAGGTCCTGCGCAGCAGCCAACACCGCAAGACTCAACAAAAAAAGTGTCAATATTACTTTTTTCAACATCAGTGACCCTCTGAACAAAACATTAAAACAAAACGACAATTATGGAAAATCAGGCTAAAAACTTCAATTCAATTCATCCCCGACAACAACACCATCTTCGATCCGCAACGTCCGATCGAGACTATTTGCTAACAAAACATTATGGGTGACAATAACCATCGTTAAGCCACGCGTTTGGTGCATCATATTCAGCAATTGCATGATTTCATCAGAAATACGGCTATCCAAATTTCCGGTCGGTTCGTCTGCCAATAATAATCGTGGCTCACAGATCAGCGCACGGGCAATAGCAACACGCTGCTGTTCGCCTCCCGACAGGGCACCGGGTTTATGCGTCAGGCGTTTTTGAAGGCCTACTTCGGTCAAGATTTCAGTCGCTTTTTGAACTGCGGTAGAACGCATTACACCACCGATCAGTAGGGGCATCATGACATTTTCCAAAGCGGTAAATTCAGGCAGTAATTGATGAAACTGAAAAACAAAACCTACCGTGCGATTACGAAAAGCATCAAGATCAGCACCCTTCAACGCAAATAAGCTATTTCCCTCAAACAATACCTCACCAGCCGTCGGGTGGTCTAACCCCCCAAGAATATGCATCAGAGTGGTTTTTCCAGCCCCGGAAGTCCCGACAACAGCAACTCGTTCACCGGCACAGATTTTCAAATTTACCCCATGCAGAACTTCTATAACTCCCCCGGGAGTCGTAAAACTTTTACCCAGCGAAGAGACTTCAATAAGTGCGGGTTTATTCATAGCGGAGAGCCTCGGTCGGGTCCATACGTGAAGCTCGCCAGGCAGGATAGATTGTCGCCAGCAAACAGATGCTCATCGCCATCACCACGACCACCACAACATCACTGATCACCACTTCCGAAGGGAAATGGGCCATTCCATAAACCGCTTGATCAAAGATCTGGATACTGAAAGTACGTTCAATAAATTTGATGGTAACATCGGCATAGGTCGCCAGAAAAACTCCCAGAGCGGTTCCCAACCCTGTTCCGACAGTGCCAATAATAAAACCTTCCAGCATAAATATTTTCATTATACTCCGGGCATTGGCACCCATCGCCCGGAGGATAGCAATATCACGATTTTTTTCCATCACCACCATAATCAAGGTTGTCGCAATGTTGAATGCAGCAACCAGAACAATAATACCGAGGATAATAAACAGACCTAACTTTTCCAGTTTAAGGGCCGATAGAAAAGAACCATAAATACTTTGCCATGGCCGAATGACAGTAGGAAAGCCAAACTTGGCAGCTAAAGAAGCTGCAACCTGGGGAGCTCGTTCATAACGATCAACTTCAAGCTCAATCCCACTGACAATCCCCTCTAAATCAAAAAAGTGCTGAGCAACAGCTAAGGGGATATAGGCATAAAAACTATCAACCAGACTGCTCTGCTTTTCAAAAATACCCACAACCTGAAATGGTTTCATTTTAGGGATCATGCCGAAAGGGGTCATGGTAAATAGTGGCGGGATAACGTTGATCGAGTCGCCGACAGCAACGCCTAAGCTACTTGCAGTATCAAGACCTATAACAATTCCGGGGCGTTCAGCATTGTTATTGAAAAAACGCTCGGTGACAGATTGGCCATCCTGAGTCAATAGTGGTTGGAAAAATATTTTATGTTCTGCTTCAACCCCCTTGACACTGACCGCCGAGACATTCCCCTGGGAGAGTAACATCGCCTCTTTAGAGACAAAGGGAGAGGCGGAGAGAACATGCGGGGTCTGTCCTGCTGCCTTCACCAAGGCGTAAGGATTATCGATTCCCTCATCAAAACTTTGAATCAACACATGGGGAACATTACCAAGGATCTGGTCACGCACCCCAGCAGTAAAACCAGTCATCACCGCCAGAACCAGAATCAGCGCCGCCACTCCAAGGGTCACCCCGGCAATTGAGATAAAAGAGATAACTGAGATAAAGGTCTGCTTCCGCTTGGCACGTAGATAGCGGAGGCTGATAAACCATTCGTAAGACATTATTATCCGTCGCAACTGGAAAAAATCAGCTGATTTCAGGGCGTAATTGTGGGAACAGAATCACATCTCGAATTGAAGAAGAATTGGTTAACAACATCACCAGGCGGTCGATACCTATCCCCTCTCCTGCGGTTGGTGGTAACCCGTATTCCAAGGCACGGATATAATCTTCATCCATCCCATGAGCCTCTTCGTCCCCGGCCGCTTTCTCTTCAAGTTGTTGAAGAAAACGTTCTTTTTGATCGATCGGGTTATTCAATTCAGAAAACGCATTAGCCAACTCACGACCGACTATAAACAGTTCAAACCGATCCACAACATCAGGATTCAGATCATTTTTACGTGACAACGGTGAAATTTCGGTCGGATATTCGGTAATGAAGGTGGGCTGCCAGAGCTTTGGTTCCACCACCTCATCAAAAATTTCTGCCAACAATTTACCATGCCCAATTCGATCTTCCAGCTCCAGTCCTAGCGACTGAGCATAGGCGAAAGATTGATCCCGATCATCGAGAACCGTCATCTCAATGCTGCCATACTTGACGATCGAGTCCTTCAAAGTCAGACGGTCCCACGGCGGGGTCAGATCAACCTCTTTTTCTCCATAGGGGATAACCAAGCCGCCGCAAACCGCAGTTGCGACATGACAAATAAGCTTTTCAGTGAAATTCATCATATCGTCATAAGTTGCATAGGCACGATAGAATTCCATCATCGTGAATTCAGGGTTATGCTGAATTGAAATACCTTCATTACGAAAATTTCGATTGATCTCAAACACCCGGTCAAAGCCACCGACAACCAATCGCTTCAAGTAAAGCTCCGGAGCAATCCGCAAAAATAGATCCATCTTGAGGGTATTATGGTGGGTTACAAAAGGTTTAGCGGTTGCACCACCGGCAACTTGATGCATCATCGGGGTTTCAACTTCCAGATAATCGTCAGAAAGCATGTAATCACGGATCAGATTGACAATCCGACTGCGCTTGCGAAATACTTCTCGAACGTCTGGGTTGACAATCAGATCGAGATAACGCTGTCGATATCGGGTTTCTACATCGGTCAAGCCGTGCCATTTTTCCGGTAACGGCAGGAGTGACTTGGTCAACAGCCGAATTTCAGCAGCCCGAACCGAAAGTTCATCCGTTTTAGTTCGGAAGGGTGAGCCGAAAACTCCAACAATATCACCAATATCAAACTTTTTAAATTGCTCAAAAGCCGCCTCCCCCACCTGATTACGGGCGACGTAGATCTGCAACCGACCACTGCCATCCTGCAATTGCAAAAATGCCGCTTTACCAAAATCACGGCGGGCCATAATTCGGCCACCGACCCGATAAGTGATCTCTGTTCCCTCAAGCTTCAGCTTATCGTCAGCAGCATGGGCATCAAGTACCTGCTGAGCAGTATGTTTAACCACAAAATCATTAGCAAAAGGGTTGATGCCATCAGCTTGATAGCTCTCAACTTTGGCACGCCGCTGTTGCAATAATTCGTTAAATTCTGCCATGATTTTCAATCCTTTATCACGTTATTTGGAGTCGCACGATACCCTCAGAGCTGTCTTTCGTCAAGGTAGAAAGGGCCTCCAAACGTTACAGGACGCCAATGCAGATTTATCCGGGGGAAACCACCGCGAAATAATATTTAAGCAATCCTGAAAGTTTACATTTATAATTTTTCAAAGTCGGTCAGAACCGAACGGAACTCAGCTGGAATACGACAAAGTTTACCCATATTGTAGTTGAAGCAAAGCACTGGAGTTTCACCCTCTGCCGTCAACTCAGTCACACGCTCAATTCGATACTCCATGACCCAACCAGATCGTTTTAAATCACGCGATCTGACTCCGATCTGCAATTCGTCACCAAGAAACATCTCCTGCCGAAAAAAAACATGGGCCTCCGACATAATGAGGCCACAATCACCAAGATCCATTTCAGAATAGGGTCCAAGGTTCGCAAGATAAGCAATCCGGGCATCCTGAAAAAAATTCAATACAGCAGAATTAGCAACATGACCACCATAATTAATATCAGCAACCCCAACACGATAAGAAAACTCAAAAGAAAACTGGTTCATTATACGGGCCTCCATCAGAATTGGCATCTCGGGCAGAAAAATGTTGAGCGCTGCCCCAGACGTTGACTATGAACAGGGTGACCACAGGTCAGACAAGGGTCCCCACCGCGGCCATAAACCTGCAGTTGTTGAGTGAAATATCCGGGCTTACCATCCGCCTGGTTGAAGTCATTGATCGTTGTACCACCAGCGCCAATCGCCTGGAGCAGAATTTCTTTAATTGTACGTACCAGAATTTCATACCGCTTAAGAGCAACTCTTCCCGCCATTCGATCAGGACGAATACCGGCGCGAAACAGGGACTCACTCGCATAAATATTCCCCACCCCGACAACCGTCTTCTGCTCCATAATGAACTGTTTAACCGTTAGTTTCCTCCCTCTGGAAAGAGCATGGAGATACTCCCCGCTAAAAGCATCCGTCAGGGGTTCTGGACCAAGGTGACAAAGTAGTTTGTGGCTGTATGGCTCAGAATTGGTATAAATAAATGCACCAAATTTACGAGGATCGGTCAAGCGCAGACACTGCCCATTGGTAAAAATCAGATCAACATGGTCATGTTTCTGTTCTGTTGTACCTGCTGGAACAATCCTTAAGCTACCCGACATCCCCAAATGCAGAATGATCGTTCCCTGATCACAGCATAATAGGAGATATTTTGCCCGGCGCTCAACCTTACATATTTTTTGTCCAGGGAGAATGTAGCAAAGGGCAGGATCAAGGGACCAGCGTAATTTAGCGGTTCTGAATACACATTCAAGGATGGTTCGACCAGTCACATGCGGGGCAATTCCCCGGAGGGTCGTTTCAACTTCAGGCAATTCTGGCATAATTAAAAACGGATCTTCTGTGACGCATTATTAAAATTACAAAAGTCGATTTGACTCGGAGGACCGGGGTAGTCATCTGCTCCCAACTTCTGCGCTGAATGGTAACGCCACCCGCTATCGGTTTCAATCAGCAAGGCAAGTTCATAAAAAAACTGAGTTCCGACTTCAGTCGCTATCTCCATCACCAGAAGTACTTCCAATTGAAATTCAGCAACCGGGCGTTGTTTTAAGCAGTGCCAATTTTTAATTTCAATCTCACTTAGTTGTTGCCGGGCAAAACGGACATAGGTACTACGACTGCTGAATTGCTGTAGAAACGGCGCGGCATGATGATAACTGTCATAAACCGCAGCATAATCACCAGCACTGAGAGAAGAGAATCGCTGCTCTAAAAGTTGCCGGACCGTCACTCTTTTAACCTCGGATCAAGAGCGTCACGAACCCCTTCTCCGAGAAGGTTGTAACCGAGAACAGTGATTAAAATTGCCAGTCCGGGAATCACCGACAACCACCAGGCACTGCCGAGTGTCTGTTTGCCGATAATCAACATATTTCCCCACGATGGTGTTGGCGGCTGCACCCCGATGCCAAGAAATGACAGGGCACTTTCGGTCAGAATAGCTCCTGCAACACCAAGTGTTGCAGATACCAGAACCGGAGACATGGCATTGGGGAGAATATGGCGAAAAATAAGTCTCAGGTCTGAAGCTCCAAGAGCCTGTGCGGCCAAGACAAAATCACGCTGCCGCAAGCTGAGAAACTCTGCACGAATCAAGCGTGCCACCCCCATCCAGCTGGTCAACCCGATCACAATCATGATATTCCAGATTGATGGATCAAGAAATGCAATCACGGCCAGAATTAAAAAGAAAGTTGGAAAGCACAGCATTATATCAACAAAACGCATCACCAATGCATCGACCCAACTCCCATAGTAGCCGGCTAAGGCACCGAGAACAATCCCAATGACCGTTGAAATTCCAACGGCAACAAATCCAACCAGCAGTGAAATCCTCGCACCATAAAGCATCCGGACAAACACCTCCCGGCCCAAGTCATCGGTTCCAAAAGGGTGCGCCATACTTGGCGGCAACAGACTTTGGCCAACATCAATGGCCGCCGGATCAGCACTGCTGAATGAAGCAGCAGCTGCCATCAGAAACATGACCAGAACAATCAAGCCACCAACCAGAGCCATACGGTTATAGCGTAATCGCTGCCAGACCACAGCAAAAATGAAAATACGTCGGGACCGTGACATCATCAGTTAAACTTTACCCGTTCGATATCAAGCACGCTTAAGACCCCTTTTTCTTTCAGCAGCTCAAGCAATCGATCAAGGCGCGGGTCTGCGGTGGAGGTATTACTGAAATCGATGGCACTAAAATCAATGCTGATCTCTTCAATCTCAGGTTCTGGTGGTTCAGACGTCTCTTTGGGACGGTTGTTTTTTATTGCCTGTTCAATCTCATTCTCAACAGCTAATACCGGAATGACCTTACATCCGGTAGCAAATTGTAAATCATCTACCAGTTTAAGATTGGTCGGATCGGTCATCGCTACGCGCAATATTTTTTCATTTCCAGTTCTGCGTAATTCAATTGGAACCACCATCAATTCCAACATCCGTTCAGCCGACAACAGCGCCATGAGAGACTCCGGGATTTCAAGCTCCTGCAATGAAACCCGGGAGTATTTCACCTGTGTTTCCAAAAATTCCAGAATTGTCTCTTCAGGAAGATAGCCAAGCTTAACCAGGGCACTGCCAACTTGACCACCCAGATTCCGTTGCAGTGAGAGTGCTGATTCAAGTTGAAACCGATCGATCAGTCCCGCTTCCAGCAACATTTCCCCCAGACGATTTGCATTAATTTGCATAGAGTCCCCATCTCATTCTTGATTTTCCTATCATGTTGAGCCCCCACTCTGTTGACTATGTCGAATCCGCGGATCTGCAAGAGCATAGCAAATATCAGCTAACAGATTTCCAAGCAATGTCAGAACTGCCCCCATGACCAAAATCCCCATGATCAACGGATAGTCACGCATCATAACACCATCATAAAAAAGTTTCCCCATTCCCGGAATGGCGAAAATTGTTTCAAAAATCACACTACCACCGATTAATCCCGGCACAGAAAGTCCCAGAATAGTGATAACCGGTAGCAACGCATTACGTAAAGCATGCTTATAGATGACAGTCCGCTCTGACAGACCTTTAGCTCGAGCCGTTAAAATATAATCCTGCCGGATCACCTCTAACATGTTAGAGCGCATGTAACGGGAGAATCCGGCCAACCCACCGATCGCCGAAACAAACACCGGCAGAATCAAATGGCTGATTCGATCAAGAATTTGTTCCCCCCAACTTAAATATTCGTAACCAAGGGACTTCAATCCGGAAACAGGGAGAACCCCCAGACGGACCCCGAACCAATCCATAAGCAGAAGTGCCAACCAGAACGATGGCATGGCAAAACCAGTAAAAACCAGAATTGTGGTTGCACGATCAAACCCGGAATTTCGTTGGATTGCTGAAATAATTCCCAATGGAATCGACACACCAAGAATCAGAACAATCGAAAGAAGATTAAGCAAAATGGTCACGGGCAGGCGCTCCAGAACTTTATCCAGAACCGGTCTGCGGTCAGTCGCAAAAGATTCACCAAAATCGAGTTGCAACAAACGCGACAGCCACTTTCCATATTGAACATAAAGGGGTTGATCCAGCCCATATTCTGCACGCAAGCGCTCTTGAAGCTCAGAGCTTGCCTGGGGATTAAGTTGAGTTTGCTGATCTGTCGGCTCACCTGGAGCCAAATGGATCACCACAAATGAAATCAGGGTAATCCCCAACAATAGTGGAATCAGCAGCAATAGACGTTTAGCAATATAGCTCAGCATAAAATTCTCACAAAAAACGCTATCTCAACGCGCGTATTTTTGTTCCATTTCAGGGACAAACCAGCGATTAAAATTATAGCGTATCCCGGCCGGGGCCGGTTTTACCCCGCGAAATCGCTTAGATACCGCCGGCAACGCCTCACCAATATAGAGAAACGTGTAGGGTTGCTCTTCTGCCAATATTTCCTGGAAACGGTCATAAATAACCTTACGCTGCTGTTGATCAAAAACCCGGCGCCCTTTTTCCAGTAAACTATCGACCTCGGGATTCTTAAAACCAATAAAATTCAGCTGACGGGGGCCGGTTTTACTCGAATGCCAGATATTGTACTGATCCGGCTCTGGGCCACCCGTCCAACCGAGAATTGTTGCATCAAAATTGCCCGGATTGATAAACTCTTTGAGAAATGTCGCCCATTCAATAATCCGTAATTTGACCTCGATACCAACTTCCTTAAAGCGCCGTTGAATAATTTCACCCGTCTTCGAACGTAGGTCATTCCCTTGATTAGTGACAATAGTAAAGGCCAACTTCTTGCCATCCTTATCCAGAATGCCATCATCATCACGGTCCTGCCAACCGGCTTCAGCTAAAAGCTGTCGTGCTTTCTCCGGATTATACCCATATTTTGGAACGTTATCATTATACACCCAGGTATCCGGCTTATATGGTCCGGTTGCCACCTTACCATAGCCGAGCAGAACTCCATCAATAAGTTCCTGTTTATTAATGGCGTAAGAAAGGGCATGACGAACCCGTTTATCCTGAAAAATTGGATGCTTCAAATTGTAGCCAAGGTAGGTATAACCAAAGTTCAAATAACGATATTTATTATACAAACGTCTGAATGCGGAAGTATCTGTCTGCCGATCAAACTGTAACGGGGAAAGCCCCATATAATCAAGGCTGCCCGTTTGTAACTCAAGAAACTGGGTGGAGATATCGGGAATAATTCGATAGACAACCCGCTTGAGATAAGGTTGTCCTTCAAAATAGTCAGAATTTGATTCAAGGACGATTTTCTCCCCCCCGACCCACTCAGAAAAACGATAGGGACCGGTCCCGATCGGCTTACGCGCCAATGAACTCTTGGTGATATCCTCCCCTTCCAACAGGTGCCTGGGATGAATCGACATCGCCCAACTGATTAAGGCTGGAGCATAGGGCTTGTCATAGTGGACAATAAAAGTATATGGATCAGGCGTCTCTATTCCAGTCACCTGTTTGAACGATTCAGCATAAGCTGTCGGAGTTTTTGGATCGATATAAAGTTGATAGTTAAATTTCACATCAGCTGAAGTAAATGGTGCCCCATCGTGCCAGGTGACCCCTTTATGCAGATAAAAAGTGATCGTCAAATTATCTTCTGAAATATCCCAGGATTCCGCCAGTTCCCCCTCTATCTGTAGATTTTTGTCGTATCGAACCAATCCGTTATAAATCAAGCCATTGATCTCACTCGATGCGGAATCAGAAGCCAGAACTGGCAACAGAGTACTGGCATCCCCAATTGAAGATTCAATGAAAGTGTCGCCATATGCCGGGGTCAACGCCTCTGTAATTCCGGGATGACTGCTTTCATTACGGTTCTCACAGCCGCCAAGAAGCAGAATAGCAAAAAAAATCAACAGGGAATCCCGGTAAAAAATATTTATCATTGGTTTATCCCAGCTCATTCAGGAAATTCTTCAATTGGAATGTTGACGGGGGGTTTTAAAGAAAACCGGACCGGCTCAATAGTTGTGTTAACCTTCAGTTCGGAAAGTTCAAGCTTAATCCGAATCTTCTCAAGTGGCATCATAATTTTGATCCACTGAGGGAACTGGTTTTGGGGGGGGAATTTTTGATAATCAACGGCAAGGTACTTTTCCCTGCCAGTAAAATAGCGACAACCAATCAGCCTAAATTGCCGATCGAACAGCAACTCCTGCCGGCTATTATTGTGACCCGACAAAGTCAACGTCAAGATTTTTTTCGACACCGTAATATTGCTTTCCTGGTGCATAATCAGTGGCGGTCCATATAACAACAGAGCAAGCAAATCTTCCACTGCCAGGGGAACTTTGACAAAGCGATAAAGGTTTTTATAACTGGCTGGACCACGGTAAAATCGACCAGGAACCGTCGTATTGAGAAACACTGACAGAGTTTCACCGTCAGAAGCAAGCTGGAGCAAAAGCAGACCAAATCCATTGAGTACATCAGTCCGTAATTGATCAGGTTTTTGCAATAAAAGAAACTGTTGGCTGGGGAAAAACTTAATTCCAGTGGTCATAGAGACACTCGCTGTAGCATCTAACGATGTGTAACGCCTCGAATTGGCGGTGACACTATCCAATAACTCCTGTGCCATAGGAACCTCGGTCCATACCGGCTCAGAGCGATGAATACAGCCACTCAGCAGAATAATCAGGGCTAAAATCAACCAGCGCATCAATCGCTCTCCAATAGAAGTTGTCTGAGTTTTTCTTCAACCTGTAACGAATCCGGAGCTATCTTTAGCGCTGCCCGGTAGGCTGATTCTGCCTTCTGGGAAAGTTTCATCGCCCAATAGAGATCACCAAGGTGCTCTTGAATCACTGCATCTTCTGGGTGTAACTTAATCGCCCTTTCAAGCTGCTCACGGCTTTCAAGATAGCGCCCCAGCTTAAAATAGACCCATCCCAAAGTATCAGCGATATAACCACTTGGTTTTAGCTTCAACGCTTTCTCTGCCCGGGACAATGCCAGTTCGAGATCGATCCCGCTCTCTGCCTGCCCGTAAGCAAGGAAGTTCAAGGCATCGGGATGGGCAACATCCAATGATAGAATTTTTTCCATTATCAGGATTGCAGCCTGATGCTTATCCAACTTTTCATAAAGCGCCCCAAGCAGGTAAAGCAACTGAACATCTTCCGGGTATTTTTCTACTCCAGCCAGTGCAATATCAATAGCCTGTTTATAGTCGCCACTATCATCGAGAAAAACGACAAGATAGTAATATAAATCTTGGCGCTCTGTCCCCTCTTTGAGCAACTGCTGTAAAATCAAAATAGCACGATCATTCTGATCAAATCGTTTGTACAGATAGGCTAACTGCAATGCTGACTCAGTATAAATCGGTGAATCTTTGTTCAGCGGCTCTAAAACAGCAATCGCCTCTGCTAACTTTTCCTGTTCTGCTAGAGATATAGAGAGATAATAACGGCTGTCGCCTTCAACATCACCCGCTTGCAGGAGCAAGCGAAACGTGTTCTCAGCTTCAATCCATTCTTTTTGTTCCAACTGGATCAGCCCTATTTGATTGATCGTCTTCAGATTATCGGGAAACTGCTGCTGGACCGCTTTGAGTTGGACCAGAGCCGCGTCCAACCGATTCTGTTTAAGAAGGTATTGTGCCAGCTGTTGTCTAACCGCCGCCGACCGGGGATTTCTGGCAATGAAGGATTGATATAATTCAAGGGCCGCGGCAGAATCCTCCTTCTCCAATATTTTTCCAAACTCGAGGACCACCTGCAACTGATCTGGCTGCCGTTCCAGTAACTGACGATAGGTGGCAGAGGCCTTATCCGGTTGCTGTTCATTCAGATAAAGACGTGCCAGCGTCAGTCGTGCGAGCTCAGCATCCGGATGCTTTTCGAGCAGTGATTCCAAAATAGTTATTGCCTTACTCTTTTGCTCCAATCGGGCAAGTGCCATAGCCAACCGCAGTGACAATCCTGCACTTTCGGGTTTCAGCTCTGCCGCGCGGCGAAAATGATCGACGGCCAGGGAATACTTTTGTTGAAAGCTGAAAACATCCCCCAATAGCTCATGCCCTGCGGTATTTTCCGGATTCTTCGCTAACAGAGTTCCCAAAATAACAACCGCCTGCTCTGGTTGTTCCCGGTGCAGATAGGCTCTGGAAAGAATCAACTGTAAATACTCAGACTGTGGGTCAGAACCAATGGCCCGCTCAAGAGCAGGAATCGCCTCATCCCAACGATCTTCAGCTCCAAGCATTCTGAATTCACTGAAAGAAAAAAAAGCCTTAGCTTCCGGCTCAACCAGTTTGGATTGATATTTAACGGAACTGACATTTTCCTGAACAGGTATTCGAGATTGATCGACAGCGACACAACCGGGAATAATTAGCAGAGCGAAAAACCAGCTGAAAACTATTTTTTTAACCTTTAAAGCAGACCGAATCTTCAAAAACTGATCCTTCAGACTAAGTGACATTATGTCAATAAACAACTTATCGTTAAGTAGCATACTCATTTTGCGAGGGTCAAACCCTTTAAGCATCGGCTAACCAATCATACATGACTGAGATATCTATGTAAATTCCTTCTATGTGAAATTTATAATTATTTGTTGTAATTCTCCCCCTACAGGATTATTCTGTAGTACAATTACTTGTGATCAGAGAACTTAATCGCAAACTTTTTAGGATTTATTGATTAGAGTTGGGAAAGGTCTGCTGATGAAAGAATCAAAAAAAAGCTTAATCAGAGAAGCATGGATTCTCTGTCTGATTCTTGGCTTGGTCATGATTAATTTCCCCTTTATCCATATTTTCAACTCGGCACAATCGATTTTTGGCCTACCCAAATTGGTCCTCTACTTCTTTATTGGCTGGCCGCTCTCAATCGGTGTTATCTGGTACTTTGTCCATTTCATAGAAAAAGATTCGCAAAATAGTTCTGCTGTAATAAAGGATAAAAGCGAGCCATGATTGCAGCAAAGACCATTCTTTTTATGTCTGTTATCTCAACAAAAATGGTTCTATTCGTTTCTTTTGGTTATTTTGTCCTGTTATTCCTGGTTGCCTGCTATGCCGAAAAATGTCGTAAAACCGGCAACTGTCTGCTGAAAAATTCACATATTTACTCATTGTCGCTGGCGGTCTATTGCACCAGTTGGACATTTTACGGCAGTGTTGGTAAAGCGGCAACCAGTGGTCTGGATTTTTTACCAATCTATCTGGGGCCAACTCTGATTGCTTTTACCTGGTGGTTTTTTCTGCGTAAGATGTTGCTTATCAGCAAACAACAAAATATCACCAGTATTGCCGATTTTCTTTCTAGTCGATATGATCGATCTACCGTCCTCGGTGCAATTGTTACCCTATTTGCGGTCTTTGGCATCACCCCCTATATCGCTCTGCAGTTGAAAGCCATTGCTCAGACGTTAAGCATCCTGACAATACCGTTAGCAACCCAGAATCATGGGTTAGGCAGCTACCTCCCGGGCAATATTGATATTGCCTTTATTGTCGCCCTGCTACTGGCGATATTTGGCATATTATTTGGAGCCAGAACCCTCGATTCATCAGAGAAACATGAGGGGCTGGTCGTAGCGGTTGCCTTTGAATCAATCGTTAAGTTGGTCGCCTTTCTTGCCGTTGGTATTTTTGTGACCTACGGTTTGTTTGATGGTTTTATTGATATTTTCCAACGATTTTCAGAACAATTCCCAGAACGTAATGACCTGCTACTCCTTGGCACAGCTCAAACTCCTTACATTAAATGGTTTAC
This sequence comes from Desulfuromusa sp., assembly GCA_023145655.1. Taxonomy (GTDB): domain Bacteria; phylum Desulfobacterota; class Desulfuromonadia; order Desulfuromonadales; family Geopsychrobacteraceae; genus Desulfuromusa. Next base: position 14,691 of record JAGLDI010000100.1, read on the forward strand.
CTTAATTGTTCTGTCGATGATGGCAGTCATGTTTCTCCCCCGGCAATTTCACATTATGATCACTGAAAATACCGATGAACAACATATCAAATCGGCAATGTGGAAGTTTCCTGCTTATCTTTTTCTAATAAACTTGTTTGTTCTCCCGATTGCCCTTGGTGGACTGATACTTAACGGTGGAGATACCTCTCTAGCTGACTATTTCGTTTTAACTCTTCCCCTCTCGACAGGACACCCCTGGTTGGCTCTGCTGGTCTTCGTTGGGGGGGTATCAGCCTCAGCTGGAATGGTCATGGTTTCCTCGGTCGCAACAGCAACCATGGTTCTGAACCACTTGGCCATGCCGATCATTCTCAAAATGAATTTCCGCTCCCAAAACCTCCCCCGCATCTTGATCAACATCAAACGACTCGGGATTCTCGGAATTATTTTTATCGGTTATTTCTATTTCAAGGCAATTGGCGATTCCTACGCTCTGGTTAATATGGGGCTGATCTCTTTTGCTGCCGTCACCCAATTTGCGCCAGCCATTATTGGTGGTCTTTTCTGGAAAAGAGGCAATCGCATAGCAGCCATTGCAGGGGTCAGTTTTGGCTTTATCCTGTGGTTTTATACCCTGCTCATTCCATCATTTGTTCGCTCTGGTTGGCTCAGCTCAGACATTCTGAATAATGGACCATATGGAATTACCCTCCTGAAGCCTCTGGAGTTATTTGGCCTGCACGGATTTGATATTTATACCCACTCCCTGCTCTGGAGTATGTTTTTCAACCTGGCTGCTTATTTAACGTTATCTTTTTTTGCTAAACAAGCTGAATCTGAGACACTTCAAGCGGAAGCATTTGTCGACATCTATCGGGATCAATCAATCCAACCGGAAAAATTAACCCGGATCAGCAAAGCCCCGACTATCATGGAATTTGTTGAGCTGATGTCCAAGTTCATTGGAGAAGAAGCCGCTCAAGACGCCATATCTGAATATTTAAGTCAGCAGGAAATTAGTGCCCAAGGTGGACTTTCCGACCACGAGATTCCAAACCTGAAAAGCTTTACCGAACGCACCCTGGCTGGGTATGTTGGCGCTGCACCAGCACGTATCATTCTGGAAAATTACCTCTCTGCGCGTGGCAGTGAAATGGAAGATGTCTTTGATATCTTTGGTACTGTCACCATCAGTAACGCGTCCAGTCGAGAGCAATTGAGCGTGCTGTATGATGCTGCACAAATTGTTTCCAGTGAAGAAGACCTCCAGAAGACTCTCGACGGGATCCTTGAGTTACTTGCTCAACAATTTAAATTTGATCTCTGTGTGATCCGTTTTCTGGAACCAGAATCGATGACACTGATCGTCAAAAGCCTGGTCGGCTCATCCTCGAAGCATTTTGGTCAGTTTGAGCGCAATCTCAATATGGATACCTATATTGGTCAAACATTTCTAACCAGTACAACCACCGTTGTCAATGATGCTGATACCGTTGAAAAGCCGGTATCGGCAGAAAATATCAAACGGGACGGAATTACCTGTCTGGCCCATACGCCAATTATCTTTGAAGGGGAATCTATTGGCATTCTTTCCGCTTTTTCTAAAACCGCAAAAGGGATTTTCACCAAGGAATTTATTGCCCTTTTTGAAAACTTGGCTGCTCAAATTGGGATCGCCTGGCGTAACGATCAACAGTTACAAAAACTGCTCCAAGGCCGTGAACAAGAGCGGGAGATGCAGATTGCCAGAGATATTCAAAAAGACCTTCTCCCGACCAACCTTCCCACCTCAGGAAAGATTGCCATTGCGGGGCTCTGCGTCCCGGCCCACCAAGTGGGAGGCGATTATTATGATTTCATTGAGCGTGGAAACTTATGCTCCGACCTGATCATTGCTGACGTATCGGGACACAACATTGGTTCTGCACTGATCATGGCTGAAACACGGACATTTATCCATGCCCGCATACAAGATATCAAACAACCGGCCAAGATGTTACAAGCCCTTAACGGATATTTTCTCAAAGACCTTGACCGTTCAGAGCTATTTGTCACGATGTTTTATCTCCAATATAATCCCAAAAACCATCGACTGATTTACGCAAATGCCGGACACAATACCCCCCTGCTGTGGAAAAAACAAAAACGGAAAATTGAAATTCTGGATGCTGAGGGTTTAATTTTCGGGATTAAAAAAGATATTGCTTTTGAACAAAAAGCGACCGACCTTGAACCGGGAGACATTTTGCTACTCTATACCGATGGAATCATTGAAGCTGAAAGCAGAGATAAGCTCTTTTTCGGCATCGAGAGGCTTAGTAAAGTCCTTGAAGATTGTGATAATTTAAGTCCACAAGAGTTGATCGACCAGATCATGACTCAAGGGCGAATTTTCACCGGAATGCGCCACTTTAAAGATGATGTTACACTGGTTGTTATGAAGATTTTAGAATAGATATCTGGCCAGTTTATAACGTCTAACAGAACGCAAAATATTATCGGGATTGATTGATTTAGTACCACCATAGTGAAAATAAGGTATAATAAGGAGAACTTGGAAATTCTATCATTACACTTATAAACAAGGAGTATTTGGATGCAGTTAAAAATGACCGAACAGGGTGATATCGTTAGTTTGACCGTTGAAGAAGAGCGAATGGACGCCCATAACAGTGGCGACCTTAAAGAGCAGATGTTGCAATTGTTTGATGAGGGAAAATGCAATCTGGTGATTGACCTGAGTGCGGTTCGTTTTATCGATTCTTCCGGCCTTGGTGCTCTGGTTTCAGGTTTTAAAAATGCCAGTGCTCGCGAAGGAAACCTTAAACTATGTTGCCTTCAACCTCAGGTTCATTCAATGTTTGAATTGACACGTCTCCATCGGGTTTTTGAAATTTTTGCCAATTTGGACGAAGCCCTCGACAGCTTCTAATTTAAGGCCATAATCAGTGAATGGATCGACAGTTGATAGCACAAGCCATTGAATTGCCTAAGCCTCCTAAAAATCTTAGCTGAACCTATGGATGCAGCTAAGATTTTTGGAACTCTTATTCAATCCAAGCATTTGCACTTTCATTCCGCCACTTATTCACTGATTCAGATCAAAACTTAAACTTCTGCAGAAAGTAACTAATGTCAAGACGGGTAAAGGTTGACATAACGGTTCCAAATCAAACCAAATATTTAGGGGTGATCGGGCGGATCGGCGAGAGCATGGCCTATTCTCTGAAAGGGTATCGGGGGAACCGTCGGGAACTGGCCTATCACCTTAATCTGGTATTAACAGAAGCACTTGCAAATGCAATCTGTCATGCCAATAACTGTGATCCAGACAAAGACGTCAGGGTGCTGATCTCAGCCTCTGATCAAGATTTGACCATCAAGGTTTTTGATCAGGGGCAGGGTTTTGATATTGATGCCTTAGCTCAACATAAAGCACCTAAAGGTGCTGAAGGGGGACGTGGAATCCAGATCATTTTCAAGTTAATGGACCGGGTCAGATATCTCCAAGAAGGGGATCAGAATGTTTTGGAAATGACTAAATATTTTTAGTAAATTGCAGATCATCAATGAACGTCATACTCTTTCAATTTGCGCCTGAGAGTAAGACGATTAATACCAAGAATATCCGCTGTAGAGGTTTTATTCTGACCTGATTGTTTGTAAACAGCTAAAATATGTGTTTTTTCGACCTCAGCAAGTGTCGTCATCTCTTTATTCATGACTGATGCTTCGGAGCCCCTAAGAGGAACATCGTGGAGCAAAAGATCCTTAGATTCTGGACATTATAGATAATCCAATAGTTCTAAATGATTCGATAACGAAATCATCCCCGAAACCCCGCCTCCATAACTTGCAAATTGAACGTTTGCTTCCGCAGCAGCTATCTTATCCAACTCAGAATCTCCAATAAAAACACACCGTTCAGGTTCGATATCAAGTTTTTCAGCAGCAAGGAAGAGCATATCTGGGGCAGGTTTCGGACGTTCAACATCATGACTCGTTACAACCACCGAAAAATAATCTTGGAGGTTGAAATGGTCAAGAATCGCTAAAATACTTTTGCCACGATTCGTTGCGATTGCCAGGGGATAGTCACCAGAGAGTCGTTGCAGGAGATCCAGGAAATTCAGCTCCGGTTCCATATAGGGGATAAATTCCCGGTAATCCACAGTTGCGGCAAACTCTTTAGCCATTGCTAAATCATTCGGATGAAAAAGATTTGCCAACACCTCGGGTGAACTGGCGGTATGGCACATCTGCGCCAATTCTTTTTGCTCGGAGAAAACCAGCGGATAGGAGAATTCAGCCAGAATTCGGTTATAATAGGCGAGATTGGCCCGATGACTTGCAAACATCACCCCATCACAATCAAAAATGACGGCACCGATACGCTTCATCAATTATTCTTCTTCAACACGTAGATCAGCCCACCCAACCCAAACAAGATCATCGGCAGAGAGAGCAATTGTCCCATTGTTGCACCTCCCCAGAGAAACCCGAGTTGAGCATCAGGCTGACGGACAAATTCAATCAGAAAACGAAATAGACCATAGAAAAATAGGAAACTGAAGGCGGGAACACCGCGCCTTACCCCGAAACGATGTAGCAGAAAGATAATGATAAACAGAACAAACCCCTCAAGACCAGCTTCGTAAAGCTGACTGGGGTGACGCGGCACCGATCCGGCACCAGGGAAAACAACACCCCAGGGATGGGTCGTGACCCGTCCCCATAGCTCGGCATTGATAAAATTACCAATTCTGCCGAAGCCGAGGCCAATGGGGACCGCCGTGACCACTAGGTCACCGACTAATAACAGGGGTAACTTTTTTCGTCTACAAAAAAGGAACAGAACCGTCACAACTCCAAGCAATCCGCCATGAAAGCTCATTCCCCCTTCCCAGACGTAAAAGATCTGTATGGGGTGCTTCAAATAGTAGTGTGAGTTATAAAAAAGGGTATAACCAAGGCGTCCACCGACAACAACCCCGAGAACTGCATAAAATAACAGATCTGAAATAGTCTCTTGATTAATCGGCATTTTACGCAATCTGGCAACATAGCCCATCATGAAATAGCCACCAACAAAACCGAGCAGATACATCATACCGTACCAACGCACCGCGATTGGGCCAATGCTGAAAATAATTGGATCAATATGGGGAAATATCATCAGCGACTCTTTCTCAAACTAGTTAAAACTTGCAACATATCTTGCGGTACCGGGGCAACAAAATCCAGATTCTCATTCAATACGGGGTGCCGAAATGCCAGTTTTTCAGCATGAAGTAGTGGCCTTACTACGTCTATTCCCGCAACCATGGAAGGTCCACCATACCGTTCATCACCAACCAGGGGACAATTCTGCTCAGCCATATGGGCTCGAATCTGGTGGGAACGTCCGGTTAAAATTTCAACATTCAACAATGAATAATTAGAAAAGTTTTCAATTGTTTGGAATCTGGTAATGGCTTCCTTCCCCCCTTTTTCAACGGATTTGACCCGATTTTCTTTTCTTGAACGGGCTAGAAAAGATCTGATTTCCCCCTGACCCCCTTCTGGAGCCCCCTGCACCACAGCAAGATAATCCTTCTTGATTTCATGTTGCAGAAAAATCCGCGTCATCTCCTTATGTGCCCGTGGATGAATAGAAAAGACAATAATACCAGAAGTCCCCCGGTCCAAACGTTGAACCATTCCAATCTCAGCTTTCTGCCGGGGACGGAACGGGTCCTTCAGGTACCAGCGCAAAGCTTCGAACAGAGTCCCCTTGAAACGAGCATGAGTTGGTTGTGTATCGACCATTGCAGGCTTATTTATAACAATAATATACTGATCCTGATATAGAATATCGTCATCGTTTAACCGATAAGGATCAAGAGGTAAATGATCAATGTACACTTCTACAGAATCACCGCTATGAATTAAAGTTGAACAACTTCTGACTCTTCTGCCATTTATATGCACCCCTCCCAGGTCAATGATCTTTTTTGCCACAGTTCGGGATAAATCAACAACTGACTGAGACAAGTATTGATCAAGTCTCTGGGGAGGAGAAGAATTTGGTATCTGTAAACGGTGAATTATCCACTTCATTTGTGCAACCGTCCCATTATCGGTATATAGTATTTATGCTATCTAATTATCTACTTGACTTAACATCACATTTTGTTATCATGGAAACACGTGATAGTTCTTTGAATTTCTGGGGTGTGCGAGTTGGTTCTAATCCCTTGACCAACGTTTTTACTGATCTGTCGGTACGTGAAGAAGTGGTGAGCAAGCCTGTCCGCGTGCAGGACGCCTGAAATTTTTTCCGTAGACAAACTTTTATTTCAGGTCAATTGTGAAGAACCATACCGGCATCCCGGAGAGTGTTTTATAAAAAAGGCTCTGAGTCATCTCAGAGCCTTTTTCTTTTCATCTATGTCGCAGAGAGTTAACAGTCAACCCGCTCACGCAACTCCTTACCGGTTTTAAAAAAAGGAGTTTTACGTGATGGAATCTCAACCAACTCACCACTTTTAGGATTCCTCGCCTCCCGAGCATCACGCTCACGGACTGAAAAAGAACCAAATCCGCGAATTTCAACTCGATCACCGTCTGCAAGAGCATTGGTAATCCGGCCAAAGATCAGATTAATCACCATCTCAGCATCATTTTTATTTAAAATATCGTGACCATCAGTCAGTTGTTCAATCAATTCACTCTTTGTCATTTTAACCTTCCAAGTATTTCAAAAAATCAATAACCATCCCAAAAATACTGGGGTCCAATTATCCGTTTTCCAGTGAGGTTAATTCCAAGGTAACGGCTTACAACCCCCTGTAAATATTTTTCAATCCAATTTGTTTTTTCTGGTTCTGGATAAACCAGGTCAGAATCTTCATCGATACCTGCAACCTTAGCAGCATACTTAATTGCATCATTCAGGGTTCCAAGTTCATCAATCAAGCCGATTTCTTTAGCCTGCCGACCAGTAAAGATCCGCCCATCAACAAAAGGCTGAAGTCTGTCTATTGGCATATGGCGTCCATCACTGACAGCTTCAACAAACTGCTGGTGAACATCATCAATCATCTCCTGCAATAAGGTTCGATCTGCAGCAGTAAAGGGGCGTGTTGCTGAACCAATATCTTTAAATCGACCGCTTTTGACAACTTCTTCCTGAACCCCAACCTTACCCAGCAATTCCTGGTAATTTGGAAAAGACATAATAACCCCGATACTGCCGGTAATTGATCCTGGATTTGCAAATATACGCTCAGCAGCAACGGCAAGATAATACCCCCCCGAAGCAGCGACTGATCCCATTGACACCACAAGGGGTTTCTCCGCCGCTAAAAGCTTAAGTTCAGCATAAATTTCTTGCGAAGGGGCAACCCCGCCTCCAGGTGAATTTATCCTTGCAACAACAGCCTTAATATTATCCTGATCTCTGAACTCTTTGATCTGTGCGAGCAGCAAACCTGAGTCAGCGATAGGACCTTCAACCTCAAGGATCCCAATCTTATCACTGATAGAAACGATAACTGAACCATTACGGAATATTCCTGAAGTAAAAACGACCAACAGGAAAAAAATAAAAACTCCGGCAATAGTTAAGAATGCCATTAAAAAAGGACGTTTTTTCATTTTACTCAATAAAAAAGGGGCTCCTGAGTAAACAGGAACCCCGAATAAGGTTCATTACAAATTAATCTTCTGATTTACGGCCAACGGCTCCTTGCAGTAAATCACCCAGATTTGATGTTGCAGTCTTTTGGGCACCCATGAATTCATTAACCTGCGCCTTTTCTTTCTGGACATCAAGGTTCTTGATTGACAGAGCAATTTTACGATCAACAGTGTCAACCTGAAGCACCCCTGCTTCCAGTTCAGAGCCAACTTCGGCAAAATCTTTCGGGCTATCGATCTTTTCTTTGCTTAATTCGGAAACATGAATCAACCCTTCAATTC
>JAGLDI010000101.1 GCA_023145655.1 Desulfuromusa sp.
TAGGTGAAATCCCGCTTCATTTTTCCGTAGTTAAACACTTGAATCGGGTCGCCAGCCAAGATCGCCTTGGCAAATAAAAACATCGCCATATCGGGACGCCCCCAGGGACCATAGACCGTAAAAAACCGTAAACCTGTCGTCGGCAGACGATAAAGATGGCTATAGGTATGGGCCATCAGTTCATTGGATTTCTTACTGGCAGCATAGAGAGATAATGGATGGTCAATATTGTCGTGGACAGAAAACGGCATCGTTGTATTGGCGCCGTAAACCGATGAAGAAGAGGCATAGACAAGGTGCTTGACATCGTTATGTCGGCAACCCTCGAGGATATTTATGAACCCCTGGATGTTGCTATCGATATAGGCATACGGGTTAATTAATGAATAACGGACCCCAGCCTGAGCCGCCAGGTTGACAACTTTCTCAAACTTCTCTGCTGCGAATAACTCAGCAATCCCTTGCCGATCAGCCAGATCCAACTTGATAAAGCGAAACCCGGCCTGTGCTTCCAATCTTTTCAGACGGGCCTGCTTCAGGCTGACATCATAATAATCGTTCAGATTGTCCAGACCAACAACTTCATCACCACGATTAAGAAGATATTTTGCCAGATGGGAGCCAATAAATCCTGCGGCTCCAGTTACAAGTATTTTCATAGTTTTCCCTATTCATTGATACACATATGACTGCAAAAAGTAGCTAACGGGAGACAACTCTCCCTCTTAGTTATCATACCTGCAAAAGCAGGCAGAGAAAACGGTTTCTTCCACCCTGTGCAAAGGCTACAACACTACAAATTTCCTGATTGATACATCACAATCGGGAAGTAACATTCTCTAAACTTAGTGAGAGAGTTCCTTCTTAGCTATCCTGTTTTTTTTCAATGGAAAAGTCATCCCCATCTCACAGGTTAAAAATCAGAAACCAAGAATTGTCCGATAAACCTCTTCGTATTGAGAAACGATCACTTGTTGACTAAATTGCTCCCGATACAGTTTATCGCCATTTTCCGTTAAACGCTCCATCAAAGATCTATCGTACAGCAACGACTGAATGGCCAACGCCAGTGGATTAACCTCATCGACAGGAGTTAACAGTCCTGTTTCACCATCATCAATCAGCTCCCCTGGACCCTGTGAGTTGGTCGCAACAATTGGACAACCATGAGCCCAGGATTCCATAACTATCGACCCCAACCCTTCATGCCGGGAAGGGCAGACAAACAGATCAGCGGTTTTCATCAGAGAAGTCACATCGTCTCGCCAACCGAGAAAGCGGACTCGTTCGTTCAATCCAAGATCGGCACAGAGTTGCTTGAGTGCTTTTTCCTCAGGACCGGAACCGGCCAGCCACAGGATCGTATCCGGAATCAATTTGAGTGCCTGCAATAAAACATCAAATCCCTTATTGACATGCAAACGACCCGCCGCGAGAATCAATGGCTGACTAGGTGGAGTCGCAAAACTGTCACGCGGGAGAGGATCGACAGCTGTTTCATCGGCAAAGTTAGGGATATGAAAAACTTTCTCGGAAGGCATACCACCGCGAATCAGATGATCACAGATACCTTTTGAAATACCGACCCAGAAATCAGCGTGACGATAATATTTAAGATCGTAATAATGGCCGAGTCGACAAATCAGCTTATAGCGGCCAGAAGGGGTTGATAGGCTGGCACGGTTCATCCAGGTCATAACAATATCAGGTTGGTACTCTTGTAAGGCTCGCAAATAACGCCGATGATCAATAAAGTGAAAAGTACTGCCGAAACGAAAACCCTGCACCGGAACATCTGCAGCACTAAGGGCATCAAGTCGATGCTGGTGGCTACGCAGAAACCCCTTCTGTTCAATTTCTCCGGAGTGCTGCAACCCGGCGACCAACCTCACGTAAAAATTCTCAGCTCCCCCTTGTGCCGCCCCAGCAAGGACTTGCGCGACCCTTATTTTTTTATTTTGCGAAGCCGAATTCATTTTTTATTCCCGTTTTTCTGCCAATAATTTTTCAAATAACTGTTTGTACTGTTCAAGTATCACTTCCATGGAAAAACGTCTGCAGAATATTTCTCGACCATTTTTAACCAAAGTGGCAGCAAGATCAGGGCTGGACAAAAGAAGATTGATCTTCTCGGCACACTGTGCAACATCATCAATTTTAAACAACAGACCATCTTTATTGTCAGAAATCAACCAAGAGGGCCCTTCGCTTGCAGCAGCAATAATCGGAGTATCCATCGCCCATGCTTCAAGGACAACATTGCCCAACGGTTCAACACGTGAAGGAAAAACACACAGATCCGCCACATTGAAAAGCTGTCGGACATCTTTACGCAAGCCGAGGAAATGAACTCGATCAGCCACACCAAAATCAATAGCCAGTTGCTTAAGCTCTCCCTCCAGCACTCCACTTCCTGCAATCAACAGGGTCGTATCGGAAACCAGAGAAAGGGCCTTGATCAAGACATCCTGAGCTTTTTTGGGGTGTAGGCGCCCGAGAGTCAATAGAACTTTATGATCCTTCGGAAATATTGGCAACGGCTCATCAACCTCAAGAGCAGGGGGAAGTTCTCCAAAGTTTGAGATCATGCTGATCTGTGATTCCGGCCAGCCCTGGTCAGTGACATACTTGACCAGATCTGGGGCATTGACAAACAAATGATCGCACTTACGATAATTCTTAATATCATAGTGACCCCCTATCCGCCCGACAACAACGGCAGAGGTAGGTGGACATTTCCGTGACGCCCGGTTAGCCCAGGTAACGATCAGATCGGGGTTAAACTCGGTCACCTCTTTTTTAAACTGATACTTATAAAACAGAGCCTTACTGAAAAAACCCATTGGTAGAGTTCTAAAGTCAACACCGGCAGATTGCAGACGCTGCTCACGTGATGGTAGCGATTCAATAATCAAACGTTGCGTAATCGTTTGATCCTGTGCAAATGCAGATGCCACTTTTTCAAAATAGGTTTCAGCTCCAGCCTCTGCTTGTGAAACAAGAACCTGCATCAATCTCATATTAACCTCTCATCTTTATCAGATTTCGTCATTATGTTTTCAATCGAATCATCTCGGTGCAGCAACACTCCAACCTGACTGGGCTGTTTACCTGCAGCACAGTTACTGACAAACTCAGCCAGACGGGTTTCAAACCGCTGCAGCCGGGTGTCAATTCGCCTGATCTGGTATTTCTGGGGCAACCAGCGAAACGGAATCAAGGTGGGATCACCCAGACCATCAATGACAACCAGTCGAGAAATCGCCCCCTGAGGATCCCGCTGGACAACAATATTATGGGTCAACAGATCGCGGGAAGGAACTTTTTGCGCCCGCCAGAACGTTGTCAACTCATTTATAGCCTGACGACATTGTTCCGTGTAGCCAACCTCCCAAAGATATTGCTTGAGTGATAGAGAAATCAATCCATCAGCATCACGGATCAACTCAGTTTCCAAACCCGGGCCAAAATCAGTATCAACAAAACCAAAACAGAGGTAGACATGATCAAATATTGAGTCACCAATCCAGCACTGCAACTGCTGAATCGTCTGGTACTCCTCGCGGTTATCATCAAAGGATGAGAGTGGTCTGAGTTTTTTCGGGAAACCTTTTTTACGGCGACAATCGGCTAGAGTAAAATCGGGGCGACGAACTTTGATACACCGATCCGGATTATCAGGATGGACAAAACAGAGGCGATTACCACCCTGTGCAAATGGCTTCACCTCTTTCAACAGCAGAGTCATTTAAGGGTGCCATTCAAATTAATATCCTGAGCCCAGACATAATCGTGGCTGAATGGTATCTGCAAAGAGGCTTCAAGAATATATTGGGCATAAAGGGTATTATTGATTTCAATATGGAAAAAATCGCGAGCTTGAGCCGCCCATTGCTTGCGTTTGTCATCATTATTATTGAAATCGCGAATTTTCACCAGCAAGTCATCCCAATCATCAAAGTAAACGACCGATTCATCCGGTAACATCTCATCAAAACGGGGGCTGCTATGGGTAAATTGCAAAATCCCGTTACCGGCAAGCTGAGCCATTCGGGCTGAGGAATACCAGTAATACCCTTCCTGCCGATTAAGATTCAACCCCATCGTTGTCTCACTCAAAGCACGATCATAATCACGACCCCAAACCGGTGCTTCACCAAAACTGCCGTAGGTTTTAAACGTCATCTCACCATCCAGCTTATCCTTCAGTGATTTGACCATTTTCAGACGTTCAGTGTAGTCGTTGCTGTTACTGCAAAAAAGCAAATCAATCGACAAATCATCCCGAACAGCATTATTCAAATTTTCAACAGCCGGATCCACCGGGTTCGGCATATGATAAATACGCGCGCCGCTCTCCTCAAAAATTGACAATTCACGTCGCCCGGTCGAAACAAAAATAGCATCGACCACCTGAGCCCGGTGTTTAATTTTTTCAATATTTTCAGGGACAAATAAAGGATCATTATTACAATGTACAATGATAACCCCGGGACGGAGTTGTTTGATTTCTTTCAATGTTTCATTGGTAATGATGTCGCAGTGCCCGGCGATGACCAGATCAGGATCAAAAGCCTTAACTGTCTCCAGCAACCGTCTGTTGGCTTTCCCTTTGCCCAGATCTCGCCAGCCAAATGGCGCTTCAAAAGCCGCAACATCCCGATCACTGAAAACCTGAACCAAGTGATTATTTTTGATCAGACCATGGGTCAGTTTCTGTGCCCAACTGACCCGGGTCTTGCCATAACGGCGCAATTGCTGATAGGCAATATGTAAAACTCTCATAAAACAACCTTTAGAGACATTATTGCAATGAACCGATCTGGTCACAATGGCTCAGAAAACCAGAATTTTCTACCCGCCGGTTTTAAAAACAATCCCGATCTGCTTAATGACCGTTGATCCTAGGAACTTTCTGATAGGCATCCCACTCCTTTTGACACATTTTATCGATCGTATAGTTTTCTGTAACCCATTGTCGCCCGACAGCTCCGACTTTACTCAAATCGATATTTCCAGACAAGGCAGCTCTCAATTTATCCGCCAGATCAATTGCATCCCCACTGTTAAAGAGCCACCCGGTGTCCCCATCCCTGACCGTTTCCAGCGAGCCCCCATGCGCTGAAGCGATGATCGGTTTTGCCATCGCCTGTGCCTCAACGGCAACCCGACCAAAGGCTTCCGGTTCGGTGGAAGCAGAAACAACCAGGTCAGAGATTGCATAATAAGGGACGATATTTTCCTGAGCACCAGCAAATGTCACACGATCAGCGATCTCGAACTGCTGCACCACCCTTTTTAATTCTTTGATGTAGGCGTTTTTCTTATCACTTCCACCAATTAACAGCGCCTGCCAGGGAAGATCCTGGATCTGAGCCAGAGCCTCGAGAAAGAGGAGCTGCCCTTTCCAACGGGTGAGTCGCCCAGGGAGTGAAACAACAGCGACTCCGGAAGGGAGGTGCAGCTGTTGTTTCAGAGCTTGTTGCTGCTCGATATTGATTAAATCAGGATCAAACAGCGCGGGATTAAAGCCCCGCGGGGCAACATCAATCAGATCTGCACTGCAGGAATAATTTTGTAGAATATGATTTTTTATAAATTCACTGATAGCAATGACCCGGACCCCACGCACCATGACACTATTGTACCATTTTTTAACTCTGTTCTGAATCCGGTGGGTTCCATGGAACGTCGTCACCATTTTCACCCCGGTCAGTTTTCCAGCAAAAAATGCTGCCCAAGCTGGAGCCCGGGAACGGGCATGCAACAAATCAATTTTCTCTCTGCTGATTATTTTTCGCAGCTGCCATGCTGAGTAAAGAATGGTCATCGGATTACGGCTGGCAAGGGGAAGTAAAAAATGTCTAGTGCCACCCTCTTCCAAGTCTTTAACCATCCGCCCCCCCTGAGAAGCAACAAAACTTTGCCCCCCTTGAGAAACGATAAAAGCTGCCATTTCGACGGTTCCCCGTTCTACCCCCCCCTGTTCCAAAGCTGCTGTGATTTGAAGAATTTTCATCTAATCTGACTCAAATCTGTTAACAATCTGCTGGTTGAATAGATCGGCTAAAGATATTTTTTTGCGACAGTTTGCAGTTGATCCATCAAACAGGTGCAGACACTTTTGTTCTGCCAGAATGGTGATCAATTTATTGATTTTACTTTCTTTCGGCAAGTTACTGGAAGGTGGCAAGACCTCGATACAACCCCGACCAAAACTGACCGCCTCACTGACCATGGAACTTGAATCTGCTGTCAAAAAAATATACTCACTATGCTGCAAAAAATCAGGAATCGGATTTATCGGCTCCTCTGAATAATACACTGCCCGTGAAAAACTGAACTGCCGCAGCATCTCTTCCACCCCCTGTGGGGTTCTGGGTGAGGTTGTCATCCACACTTTGTGTTCCGGGAAGAGTGCCAATATCTGGGTTAATTGCTCTTGTAGAAGAGGAACATTCATCTGTAGATGACGACTGTCACCCCCGATTATCAACGCAATGTAACGCTCACCTGAGCGTGGCTTTACCAATCCCTGCGGCTCAATATAGCTCAGATTGATTGGAATAGTGACAATATTGGCAAGTAATGGAGGATTATCATGCTGCTGAGCAACGATCAGGTCAAAACTAAATCGATAACCTCTCGGCAACATAACCGCAACTGATCGGCAGCCCAAGCGCTGTGCCAGAGTCCGGTTTGCATAATAAGTTCCCGAACCGGTAGAGACAACTGTGCTATAATCACCAAACTGAAAATTGGTTGAAAATAGTTTATCAGAGTAGATTCCAACTCGGTCAAGGAGATAAGAAAGGGCCTTCCCCCAGCGTTTTTTAAAGCTGACCAAGCTCAAGTCATACTCAATCCCCAGATGCCGGGCGAAAGCAATCGACTGATTGACATGGCCGGGTTTTCCGTCACTGAGGATCAGTAATCGGCTGGTTTTCACAGTAACATCTCAGTAAGATTCAGCTTCATCAAGCAGCATGACCGGAATATCATCACGAACCGGATAACGTAACCGGCAGACTGGACAGAGGATAAAATTCCCACTTTCATCTAATTCAACCACCTGCTTACACTTGGGACAAGCAAGAATTTTCAACAACTCGGTAGATACAGACATTGTTATTGACTCCATAGACAGCGGCTCAAACGATCAAAAAAATCTTCTGAACGGTTGATTTTAATCTCCAGCGCAATTTGGTAACATGGCAATTCAAACATATCAGGCGACAGTTTAACAGCATCTTTTTCTGTTGTTATCAGGGCATCCACACCTGCCGCAGCATGATTTAATTTATTCAATACCTGATCCTGGTAGGTGACATGATCAGCCAATGGCAACTG
>JAGLDI010000102.1 GCA_023145655.1 Desulfuromusa sp.
CCTGGATTAATTAACAGATAAGCAACCTCTGGCAAAACCGGTAATAGTTCAAGCTTCGTACCGATTCCAGTTGCCCAGGCTGGCTGCTGAAAAATAAAAAACGGAACATCGGCACCAAGCTCCCCCCCCAATAATAATAACTGCTCCATACCCAAGCTTTTCCCGAGCATTTCATTTAGACCCAGAAGAACTGTCGCGGCATCAGATGACCCCCCACCCAATCCGGCAGCAACCGGTATATTCTTCTTGATATTTATGTCGATACCAATATCAATAGCAGTTTTCTCCAGAAACAGTCGAGCTGCTCGTGCAGTGATATTTTCTTCGCCCGGCAACAATTCGACCCCCCGACAAACTGCTCGGACACCCGAAGCTCCGCCAAGCTGAAGGTGAATATCATCACACAGATCAACCCGTTGCATTGCCATTGCGACCTCGTGATAACCGCTTTCAAGACGACCTAATACGTGCAAGCACAGATTAATTTTGGCCGGAGCTCTGAAAATCTTTTTCCGCATCCTCACGTTTCCCAATCTTCCCTAACATAAATACCAAGCATTTAGATGCTGCACCTTCGACTAATACACCAACCACAGTCAAGTCGTTTGATTGAGCATAACACTGTCCCCAAAACAAATTTAACGGCTAAAGCCCGGCAAATCAAGCAGACCGAACAACAACGATAACTGACGCCAAATCACTACATGGTAGAACCGGAAATGGCGGCCCTCAACCACTGGTGGCGAAAAATAGCCACACTGGGCCCCAAAATCATCCAGATAAAACCGGAAAAGTAACCGGAACTACACCTATTTACGCAGATTTGTAAAATAATAACATGATTCTATAGATGGCACTATCCTTGCTGATATTCTTCACATAGCAATAAAATAGTCTGACTTTTTTTTGCTATGCTTTTGCTTATGATACAAGGTACAAGGCATAATCAGTTTATGTGTCAGACCTGAAAAAATGGCACAGTACATCATCTGCCCGTTGGTCAGAAAGGCTAACCCAGTAATCTGACTTTTATTGTCAGCACCACAATATTATCAACCCACACCAAGGAGAATGTAAAAATGAAACAAGTTGTTAAAGTTTTAGCGCTACTTATCGTAGCAACCGTCGCTTTCAGCATGCCGGCTCTCGCCAAGAAAGATCGTATTGTTTTCGGTGGAGGTCCAGCTGGTGGTACCTTCCAAACCGTAGCTAATGCCATCCAGGTTTATGCCCCGGTTAAAGCAATTGATTCAATCAGCGTCAAAGCTCAATCCTCTGCCGGTTCAGTTGAGAACCTGCGTAAAGTTAACTCTGGTAAAATGGACTTTGCCACTGTTTACTCTGGTCATGTATACCTCGGCGCCAATGGCCTGATGAAAAATGACACAAAGAAGTACACCGATGTTCGCGCAGTTTCTTTCCTTTATGGTGCACCTGCTCAACTGGTCGTCAAAAAAGGCTCCGGCATCAACTCAATTAAAGATCTGGCCGGTAAAAAAGTTGGCGTTGGTAACGCTGGCTCTGGCGCTTTTGCCAACTGTGAACTCTTCTTCAGCCACATGGGTGTTTGGGATAAAGTAGAGCGGAATGCCATGGGTTACAATGATGCCGCAGCAGCTTTCGGCAACAACCAACTTGATGCCTTCTGGCTCTTCACCGCCTTCCCATCCGGTGCTGTCATTATGGCTGCCCAGACCAACGACATTGCCATGATCGACCTGGGTGCTGAAGCAGAAGCTTCCGGATTCTTCAAAAAATACCCTTACTTCGGTAAACTTACTGTTCCTGCAGGCACTTACAAGGGAGTCGACACTGACACCCCATCTTTTCAGGATTCAGCTCTTTGGGTAGCCAACAAAAATGTTTCTGATGATGTTGTCTACAAGCTTCTCTCCGCAATTTATACCCCTGAGGGGCTAGCACACATGGTTTCCCAGAAGAAAACCTTCAAAGCCATGTCGGTTGCTAAAGGTGCTGACGGCATCGTAACTCCAATGCACCCAGGTGCTATCAAATTCTGGAAAGAAAAAGGCGTTCTCTAAGCCAGGTTCTTGATCATGTTTCATTCGGGGCAGGGTGTTTTACCCTGCCCCGAATGTTTTTCTCACTCAGGAACAGTGAATAATGAATAACTAGCTTATTATTTTTTTGTTCATTATTTCGTGTTCCCCAGTATTCAACTTGAACTTCCAACCAAGTAGAGGTTTTCTGTGTATAACGAATTAAACAAAATTGAGCAGATTTTCTTTGATATCTGCGCCCTCTTCCTGCTGCTATTCTATTCCTATGCTGCCGTAATCTCTCCAGCTGCTACCCAGTTTCACCGTGGAATTTACGTCATTATCACCTACATCCTGGTATTCCTCTTATACAAATGCAAATCAACGGTGATGCGAATTGTCGATTATATTTTAATCGTCATCTCAGTCATAACCATTGGTTATTGGATGTACAACTTTGAAGCCATTAACTACCGAACCGGCGCTGAGACACAATTGGACATGGTTATGGCTGTTGCCGGAGTCCTGGTAAGTATCGAACTGGCGCGACGAGTTGTCGGTAACGTCTTTGTTATTATTGGTTTTGCCATGCTGGGATATGGCGTATTCGGCGACTCCATGCCCGACCTCATCTCCCATGCCGGGGCAACTTTCCCGGAGCTCTGTGTCTCAATTTTTTATAAGAGTGATGGCATCTTCGGGATTATGGCCAATGTTCTTGCTACTTACATCATTCTCTTTGTTTTGTTCGGCGCCTACCTGGAAAAATGTGGCGCACAGAAATTCTTTATCGACTTCCCCCTGGCCGCTGTCGGTCACAAAATTGGTGGTCCGGGCAAAGTTGCCGTCATCGCTTCAGGTCTGTTCGGTTCCATTTCTGGTAGCGCCATTGCCAACGTTGTTTCAACCGGAGCCTTCACTATTCCGATGATGAAAAAAGCCGGCTTCAAGCCACATATTGCCGGTGGTATTGAACCTGCAGCTTCGATTGGCGGGATGTTCATGCCACCAATCATGGGAGCCGGCGGCTTTATCATGGCTGAACTGACCGGGCTTCCCTATTCGAGAATCATGCTTGTCGCTTTATTCCCGGCCTTTATGTATTTTTTCAGTGTTTTTGTCATGGTTCACTACGTTGCCAAAAAAGATGGTCTCGTCGGAGAAAAATCGGAACACAGTGCCATGGAGATCTTTAAAAAAGAATGGTATTACACAATTCCCCTGGTCACGATCACTATCTTTATGCTCTACGGTTACTCACCCGGCTACTCAGCTATCCTCGGGCTGGTCTCCTGTATTGCCATCTCATGGGTTCGCAAAGAAACCCGCATTGGACCGAAAGAATTTCTGGTAGCAGCTCGCAATGGAACCGAAAGTAGTCTCAAGATCGGTGCAACCGTCGGTGTTATCGGTATTATCATCGGGGTCCTGACCTACAGTGGTCTGGTTCTAACCTTTGCCGATATCGTCATCAATCTCGCTGGTGGTTCGCTGGTCATGACCATCCTGCTGATTGCCCTGGCTTCACTGGTTCTAGGGATGGGAGTTCCAGTCACAGCAGCCTATTTGATTACCGCCGTTGTTGCCGTCCCGGCTCTGACCCACCTGGGAGTCAACGAACTTGCGTCGCACATGATCGTCTATTGGTTATCCCAAGATTCCAATATTACTCCGCCGGTTTGTATTGCCGCATTTGCCGGTGCCACAATCGCTGGTGCCAGCATGTGGAAAACTGCTTTTTCCGCCTTCAAGTTTGCCAAGTTTCTCTACCTTGG
Organism: Desulfuromusa sp.; assembly: GCA_023145655.1. Classification (GTDB taxonomy): domain Bacteria; phylum Desulfobacterota; class Desulfuromonadia; order Desulfuromonadales; family Geopsychrobacteraceae; genus Desulfuromusa. Next base: position 3,776 of record JAGLDI010000102.1, read on the forward strand.
ACCACTGCTGTTTGGTTTTGTTCCGGGATTCTCACTCAATGGTTCATCAACAGATATCATCAAGGCTTTTATCTTTATTCTCTTTGGTACCTGGCTCTACTCCTATGTCCTCAGCGGCATCTGGTTAAAAACCTGGTTAGGCTTTGGCAAAAACAAAGCCGCCTGATCCATCTGACCTTGAAACCTGAACAAAGAAACCTCTCATTCCTGGAGAGGTTTCTTTGTTATTTTTTTACCTGCCTAAAATCTCAACATAACCCCACCCTGGAAAACGCAACAGACAAAAACAGACATATCTCACTTCAAGTAAAACATGATACAATCAAATCATCTCGGAATCGATGAAAGGATCCTATCATGCCCAACAATTCATCCGGACGAAACAAACCACAGCTTCAGTCAGTAACCAGTCAAGAGAAACTACAGCGCTGGGGTTCAATCCTCATCTTGATCATTATTCTGGGGTTACTACCTGGGTGTGCAGCAGACCATTCAGTCAAAAATAAAGAGCTATTATCACAAAATTATCAGACATTATCGGATGAGGATTTAACCCTATACTACTACGAACTTAATGATCAGATTAAAGCTGTAGAAAGAGATAACAATAATTCTTCAATCAGCTTGGGGTTTGGTATGGGGAGCTACGGCTCCAATAGCGGAAGAAGTGGCGGAGTTGGCGTGACCAGCAGTGGTGGTCATGCAGATGGTGCCACGAATCTGCGGGATCGCCGCAATGAAGTTAAACTGGAACTGAAAAAGCGTGATTTAAAACCATAGACTTTCGGCTGAAAGCTAACTTTCGAATAGAACAATTGGAGCTTCAAGGTAGCACTTGATGGTGTCCAAAAACTCAGCAACATCAACTCCATCCAACACCCGATGGTCTGCGGATAAAGTTAAACGCATGATCGGAGCAACCGCTGGCTCCCCTTGTTCATCAACGACAACCTCTCCCTTAATTGTCCCTACCGACAGGACAGCAGCTTGGGGTGAGGTAATTATTGCACCAAAGGATTCCACTCCGAGCATTCCCATGTTAGTAATTGTAAACGTTGCTCTATCAGAATCTACTTGTTGAAGCCCCTCCTGTAGCATGATTTTTTCTGTCAGTTCCTCTGCTTTTTTGCTGACTTGTTTTAAAGTTAATCGATCACATTGATTCAGAACCGGATAATACAAGCCACGATCTGTCGCAACAGCAACAGCAATGTTAATATCTTCCAGTTCAATCCCCCGATCACCGTTCCAGGTTGCATTGACCCATGGATGTTCGACAAGTGCTCGTGCTGTTGCCGCAAAGATAAAATCGTTGATAGTCACCTTGAGCTCATGATGAAAACGGACAACATCAGTCATATCAACAGAAATTGTCACGTAAAAATGGGGAATTGTCTGCCAGGATTTTTCCATTTTCAGGGCGAGGAGCCGACGGATTTTAACCGATTTCCCCTGCTTCCTCTGACCAGGAAAAGAGACTTTTTGACAATATTCTGACTCCATTTTTTTGCCACTGCCACTGCCACGACCAGATTGCACCCGTTCTATATCAGCTAGGACAATTCTTCCTTTTGCACCACTGCCCGAAAGAAAACCTGTATTTATTCCCAGCTCGGTTGCCAATTTTAGAGCCGCGGGTGATACATGACAGCTGCCCTCCTCTGGTTCTTCGTAGCGGGTCATTCGCTCTCTCCCTGTGTTTTCCGTGAAAATGTTTTAGCGATTAAAATCAGCATGAATTTACCTCTTCACTACAGATACCACAACGCCTGCAAGTTGGCACACAGGGAGAGGTCGTTTTCCCCTGCTTCCCCCGTTGATATTCCTGCCAGAGATAAAGACGCTTGATCCCCTGATCAATAACTTCCCAGGGGAACAGTTCCGTAACAGCTCTTTCTCGGGTGACATAAAAATCCAATTGAAGTCCCGATTTTTTACATGTCTGTTTAAGGTTCTCACCTGTAGAAAGCTGAGGTAGCAAGCGACCGATACGGCGGTCTCCACGCGATAAGAATGTTTGCAGAACCGCAGTCCGAACCGATTCATGATTCATTCGAGTGTTTGGTATCCGTGAAATTGAAGATTGTAAAAACCGCAGTTTCTTTTTTAAAACTTTTTCTGCTTCCATTCCGGCCCATTGAAACGGGGTAAATGGCTTGGGGATGAAAGGATTAACACTTAAAATCAAGTTTCCCAGCTGTCCCCGTTTGCGCCCAGCTTCACGCCAGATAGCTGAAATATTTCCTGTCAGGGTGATAATTGCGTCAAGATCCTCCTGCTGTTCTCCGGGAAATCCGATGATGAAATAGAGCTTTAAATTTTTAATCCCTCCATCTGCCAGCATTTTTACCGAAGCTAATATCTGCTCTTCACTGATCCCTTTATTGATAGAATCCCGCAGTTTCTGACTACCGGCTTCCGGAGCAATGGCAACCGATTTATGACCAGCCTGATGCAATATTTCTACTTCTGCCACAGTTAAAGCATCAAGACGGAGACTTGACATGGAGATCTGACCATTTCTATCCAATATTCCCTGCTGTAACTCCTGAATATTTGCGTAGTCGGAAACGGCCGCAGCGACCAGACCAATTCGATTACGTTCACAGAGCCCGATACTAACTTGCTCCAAAAGGTTATCTAAACTCCGCTCACGAGGTGGAAGGTAAACAAAACCGGCAGCACAAAACCGGCAGCCACGAGAACAGCCCCGCGAAACTTCAGTCAGTGCCATATGACCGAACTCTGTTTTCTCAGTTTGAATAAAACTACGACTGGGAGATTGATCCAGATCAGTCAAAAACTGTCTGGTAACCTGAGCGGGAGCCCCCCCTTGTCGATTGAGACGGGTCATTTCACCACTCTGAGCATATTCCGGCGAATAAAACTTCGGCACATAGATCCCTGGCAATAACACCAGTTCTCGCAAACAGTCTTCTTTTTTAACTGGCCGATGCAGAAGGACATCCAGCAATCCAGGCAAAATCGGCTCCGCCTCACCAATGGCCACCAGATCAACAACATCTGCCAAAGGTTCTGGGTTTATGAAAGCACAAACACCCCCAAACAGCACCAGTGGCCAGGAGGAATCACGTTCGACTGAAAAAAATGGAATCCCAGCCAGGCTGAAAATGGTCGGAATATTAAGGTAGTCGTTCTCGAATGAAATGGAAAAAGCAATCAGATCAAAATCGGTCAATAAATGCCCAGATTCAAGGGATACCAAAGGGACGACAGATTGGCTGGATCGATCTGATTTAGCATTATCGGGAAGAAAGAAACGCTCACAAAGACAACCATCACGTTGGTTAAGCAACTGATATACACTTAAAAAGCCAAGGTTACTCATCCCATGGTGATAGGTATTCGGATAAATCAGGGCGATCCGGTAACGATCCTCATTCCAGGAATGAAAAATAGCCCCGGTCTCCTGCGCTAAGCTCGACTTATCAGGATGATATTTTTTTTTAGCCATAGTTCCATTCTACACACTGGCAATATTTTACACAGCAGAATACAAAATCAGCAGCGGCCAAAAAAGAAGGACTACTTTAATAACCTGCTGATCACTTCGCGATATTTTACTTCAATAACGTGACGTTTCTTTTTCAGAGTATTGGTCAGTTCTTCTCCCATTTTAAATTCTTTATCGAGAAGGTGAATATTCTGCATTTTTTCAAAGGGTTTAAACCCATGTTTCGTATGTAGCAGTCGATTTATTTCCGCCTTGACTCGGCTGAGAACCTGTTTATCTTCCACCAACTGATCATCGGCCTGATTTCCAGATTCAAACTTATCATTGATGAACTTACGTAATTGCTCAAAGTCCGGGACAATCAACGCTCCCAGCCCTTTTTTATCCTGACCAACCAGAACAGCATCGCTGATAAATGGTAGTTTTGTAATTGCCGATTCGATCCGGCTCGGGTCAATATTCTCACCACTCGCCAGAACGATTATTTCTTTGGAACGGCCGGTAATCACCAACTCACCCGTAACTGTTAATTTACCCAAGTCACCGGTTTTGAAAAAACCATCGGCAGTAAATGCTTTCGCGTTCTCCTCATCATTCTCATAATATCCAGGAAAGACCTGTTCCCCCTTCAGCTGAATTTCACCAACTTCACCGGAAGACAGTGTCTCACCATCTTCACCAACAATTTTTAACTCGGTATTTTTAGTCGGAGGGCCCAGAGTCCCAAACACTTCACAACTAACCGATCGCCCGGCAATCGCAGGAGCACATTCGGTCATTCCATAGGCATTGACAATCCGGATACCGATGGCATCAATCCATTCATCCAGGTAAGGGGGCAAACTTCCACCGCCACTGATCGCCATACGCAATCGTCCACCAAACTTTTCCTGCACCAGGCGTAACTTCTTTTTTGC
>JAGLDI010000103.1 GCA_023145655.1 Desulfuromusa sp.
AGTTCTCTGGTTGTTGTATCGCTGCCTCGAGGAACACTGACAGCACCCAGAGAGACAAGAGCAAAATCAGTGACCATCCACCCATAGCGATTATCGGAAAGGAGCATCACCTTGCTCCCTTTCTTAATTTTGTGAGATTTGAAGGCCTTGGCCAAGATCAAAGCATCATCAAACAGTTTTGCGTAACTGACCTCCAGTTCGGTATTATCTACCCGGTAAATAAACACCGTCTGTTGTGCATATTCTTGACAGCTGTTCAACAGCATGTCAAAAAGTGTCCCTTTACTTAGCACCATATCTGGCATCTGTAATCACCTTTCAAATAGATTTTCAACCTGTCTTCTCTAACAATGTAACATTCAATTTAATTTGATTCGAGTTTTTCTATCTGAGTGAAAAAAAAAGGGACCACAAAGTGGTCCCAGTGACGAGGGAGTCGTCGGGAATTCATAACAAAGTACAGCAAGCTGCACATCTGCCGGGCGGAGAACCGGCCTACATTACACAGAAACTTTTTTAATCTCCGAAATAGCAACTAACCAGAATTACATGAAACCTGTCGCCGATCTCAATCCACCCGGCGACGTAAAAAAGTTGGAATATCAAATTGTTCGTCATCAACAAACAAATCATGAGTTGGTTTTGAATAATCACGGGTTCTTTGACTGCTTGGTATCACGGGCTGTTGTTTACGGATATGGGTCGGCACATCAAAATTAACCTTTGCACTGATATCAGCCAGGGTCTGTGAACGCTCATCAGCAATATCTGCAACCTTAATTTTTTCTTCAAAGGTTTCCCCAAAACCGGTCGCTATTGCAGTAATTTTGATTTTCTCACCAAGGTTCTCATCAATCACCAGCCCAACGATGATATTGGCATCTTCATGAACTTTTTCATGAATAATTGTTGAAGCTTCCTCAAATTCTTCCATTGTCATACTGGAAGAGCCGGAAATATTAACCAGAACACCCATAGCACCTGAGATATCAACCTCTTCAAGAAGTGGGCTGCTGATTGCATTATGTGCCGCTTCGGCTGCACGTCGCTCACCTTCAGCAATACCAATTCCCATCATCGCCATACCGTGGTTGCTCATAACAGTACGAACATCAGCAAAGTCGACGTTGATTAATCCTTCAGTTGTAATCAGATCAGAAATCCCCTGCACTGCCTGGCGTAAAACATCATCTGCCGGTTTGAACGCATCGAGGATACTCATATGTTTACCGGCCAAGCCAAGCAGCCGGTCATTAGGGACAACCACCAGGGAATCAACAACCTCACGAAGTTCTGCAATACCTGCCTCGGCCCTCTTCATCCGCTGACGACCTTCGCGAGTGAACGGCTTAGTAACAACCCCGACGGTCAATGCTCCGGCCTCTTTAGCTGCAGCGGCAATAATTGGTGCGGCTCCGGTTCCGGTTCCGCCACCCATCCCTGCAGCGACAAAAATCATATCAGCACCTTCAAACATTTCGACCAGACGCTGTTTATCTTCTTCGGCAGCCTGGCGACCAATTTCAGGATTTGCCCCAGCACCAAGCCCCTTGGTCAGATGTCCTCCCAACTGAATTTTCATCGATGCGTCACTGCGCCGTAAAGCCTGCGCATCAGTATTTGCAGTAAGAAACTCAACCCCCTCGACATTACTGCGAATCATGGTATTGACAGCGTTTCCCCCACCCCCACCAACACCTATAACCTTAATTTTTGCTGCTTGATCCAATTCTGCTTCGAACTGAAACATGACTCCCTCTTGACTAGGCATAATGCCTCCCTGATGCTGCGTTTTCGACTTCTCCGCGAACTCGAAAACTGGTTATATTTAAGTAATATCAATTTACCAAAATTAAACTCATTTGACAAGTAATTATTATATAATTATCAATCAAAAAAACTCACTGAACCACTCTTTCATTCTTGCTGAAACACGCTCAAATACGTTCTTTTCGCCAATTTTAAAACTCTGCGTCTTGGTGTTCATGCTTCCATACTTAACCAAGCCAACCCCGGTCGCATAAATAGGTGAATTCACAACATCAGTCAGCCCACCAATATCCAGGGGCTTACCACGACGAACCGGAAGGTTGAAAATTTGCTCTGCCAATTCCGGCATCCCGGGTAATATTGCACTGCCACCGGTAATGACAATTCCTGACGCAATTAAATCTCCGTAGCCACTCTTGGTTATTTCACGATTAACCAGAGAAAAAATTTCTTCTACTCGGGGCTCGAGAATCTCAGCGAGCAGCTGACGGGATAAAATTCGTGCTTCCCGTCCCCCCACAGATGGCACCTCAATAGTTTCATCTTTTCCAACCATTGAGGTGAGGCAGCAACCGTACGCCTGTTTAATTTTTTCTGCCTCAGCCATAGGGGTTCGCAAACCAACAGCAATATCGTTGGTTAAATGGTCACCACCGATTGAGAGGACTGAAGTGTGTTTGATTGCCCCTTCAGAAAAAATCGCAATATCGGCCGTCCCGCCACCGATATCAACCAATGCAACACCCAAATCTTTCTCATCGGAGGAAAGGACCGCCTCACTACTGGCCAACTGCTCAAGGACAATATCTGCAACATCGGTTCCGGCGCGGTTACAGCTCTTGATAATATTTTGAGCACTTGCGACAGCCCCGGTGACAATATGGACCTTGGCCTCCAGACGCACGCCGCTCATCCCTAACGGTTCACGGATACCATCCTGATCATCAATGATAAATTCCTGGGGCAGAATGTGCATAACTTCTCGATCCATCGGGATAGCGATCGCCTTGGCAGCATCAATGACCCGTTGCAGGTCATCACTGGTCACCTCGCGATTTTTAATTGCGATCACCCCTTGAGAATTCAAACCCCTGATATGACCACCGGCAATCCCGGCAAAAACCGATTTGATTTCACACCCTGCCATCAATTCTGCCTCTCGAATCGCCTTCTGAATTGCGGCAACGGTGCTTTCAATATTAATCACCACCCCTTTACGCAACCCCTTGGAACGGCTGGTGCCGATACCGACAACTTCCAGCCCCTCTTCGGTCATATTGCCGACAATACAGCAGATTTTTGTGGTACCGATATCGAGTCCAACAATTAAATTTTCTGATCTTTTACTCATGACAACCCCTTGGTATCAGCTTTTGGCCATTTGTTTCGACCGTTCAATTCTCACGATGACTTTTTCTTCAACTTGCAGATCTATATAATCAAGCAACGGTAATTTTGGTTGCAGTTCGGCATATATTCGCTCCAGTCTATCCAGCTTCCGGTCATAATCAGCGGAACCTAACTTGATTTTGACCCCCCCTTTTAATGTGTATAACGACAAACCACCATCAGCTTCAAAATGGACTTCAGATATCTGATCGAGACTGAACAGATCACGCTGACTTAAATTACTCAACAACCCAACGACCCCCCTCAGTTGTTGTGCATATTCTGCTTTATGGCTCTGTGCTTTTGCATAATCGAATCCAGTAACAACAGGATAATCAAGATTATCGGTAGCATCTAGAACCTTAAAGATCACCCCCTGATCATCGAGGTAATAGAGGAAACCCAAATTAACAATTGCTACCGGCTGCCGTTCTTTGATATGGATCATCACCTGACGGGGAAAAATTCGCTGTACTCGAGCATCATCTACCCAAGGGTTCTCCTCAATTTTTCGCCCAATCAAGCCGAGATCCAAGTTAAATGTATTGACCCCCATTTCGATATCTGAAAGGGCGACAACTTGCTGTTTTTTGAGGTGACTGCTCCCCTGCACGACAACGTTATCAACCCGGAACAGATCTGAAGCCAAGAGTAACTGTGTAACAAAAAAACCTCCAACCAGAAGCAGGACAGCACTAAAAATGGTCACCCCGACACGCAAGGTTCGATGCAGCAACTTGCGCCATGCAAGTGGCTTTTTTTTCTGTTTACGCCGGTTCAGCTGAACCCGCTTAGTCGTTTTAAGAGTTTGTTTCAGATCTCGCATGCTCTTCTCTTATTTGATCGGCCAGTAAAAAATCTATTCTGCTAGTTATTTTACTTATCCAGATCAGCGTCGAGTAAAATCATCTCAACCAATTGTGGAAAATCGATCCCGGCAGCAACGGCCGCTTTTGGCAGCAGACTGGTTTCAGTCATTCCAGGAATCGTATTCACTTCAATGCAATAAAACTTATCCTCACGCAACATAAAATCCACCCGGGCAGCCCCTCTACAACCAAGAACCCGGCACGCCTTGACTGCCGACTGTTGTACCGACTGATAGATACTTGGATCAATCGGTGCGGGTAGCAAATATTCGGTATCTACAGAATTATATTTTGCCTGATAATCGTAAAAACCACTCTTGGGGACAATTTTGATAACCGGAAGAGCTTGACCATTTAATACCGAAACTGTTAATTCAGCCCCCTCAATAAAATCTTCGACCAGAACCGTGCCATCTAAACTTGCAGCTATTTCAATACCAGAGCGCAAAGCTTCACCATCTCTGGCAATGGTGATCCCAATTGTTGACCCTTCACGTGATGGCTTGACCACCAGTGGCAACTGATTAGTACGCTGCAGCAGAGCAGCAGCTGAATCCCCGACGCGGATGAAATCAAATTTGGGAGTTGGTAAATCGTGATAAATCAGCAATTGTTTTGTTACCACCTTGTCAATGGCGATACTGGAAGCCAAAACGCCACTCCCGGTATAGGGAATCTGCAACATCTCCAACAACCCTTGAACTCGACCATCCTCACCGAAGCGTCCATGCAGCGCAATGAAGGCAACTTCAACACCGGCCTGTTCTAATTGCTGCGGCAGGTTCCGGTTAACATCAAGGGCAACAGCAGAATAACCGAGTTGTTGTAATGCTCGTAGTGCAGCAGTTCCTGTCTTCAAAGAGATTTCCCGTTCTGCAGATAAGCCTCCCAGCAAAACGCCAATCTTTTTTCCAAACATCTCTTGGTTTGAAAGACAACTCATCCCCTGACAACCCTTTTGCGTAGTTTTTCTGCCAATAAAGGACAAACCTGATTCACATTTCCGGCCCCTAACGTTACCACCATATCTCCAGGCTCAACCATTTCAGCAACGTACTCACTCACCTCTTCCAATGAGGCCCGGTAAACCACTGATTTATGTCCATGCTTAATTATTCCATCGACCAAAGATTCCCCGGTCGCCCCCGCAATCGGTTCTTCCCCAGCCGCATAAACATCTGTAACCACCAGTAGATCTGCCTGATAAAATGCCGTCATAAAATCCTCAAACAGTGCTGCGGTCCGGGTGTAACGATGGGGTTGAAAGATTGCAATGATCCGCTTATTCCAGCCACTCTTTGCCGCACTCATAGTCGCTTTAATCTCAGCCGGATGGTGACCATAATCATCAATAATCATGACATTATTGATTTCATCCCGCACTTCAAAGCGGCGTTGCAAGCCGCCAAAGTTTCGAAATCCACCCAGAATTGTCTGAAACGGGATTTCCAGTTCATACGCAACAGCAAGAACCGCCAGAGCGTTCAAAACATTGTGGCGACCTGGCATGCGGAAGGAAATTCTGCCCAGTTCCTCCCCTTTATAAAAAGCAGTGAAGCTGGTGCGCCCCTGACGGTGTTGAATATCTTCGGCATGAAAATCAGCCTGACTGGTCAAGCCATAGGTAATAAAACGTTTTTTAACCTGGGGAAGAATATCCTGAATATTGGGGTCATCGAGACACAGAACCGCTCGACCATAAAACGGAACCTTGTTGATAAAATCGACAAAGATTTGCTTTATTTCGTCAATTCCTGAATAAAAATCAAGGTGATCGGCATCGATGTTGGTCACAACTGCAATCGTGGGCGACAGGTGCATGAAAGAGCCATCTGACTCATCAGCTTCAGCCACCAGAAATTTACCCCGCCCCAGTTTGGCATTAGAACCAAAAGCATCCAGTTTCCCCCCGATAACTGCGGTAGGATCGATCCCGGCATGATGTAGCACCACTGACATCATACTGGTTGTCGTGGTTTTGCCATGAGTTCCGGCAATCGCAATGCCATACTTCATCCGCATCAATTCAGCAAGCATCTCGGCCCGGGGAATCACTGCAATATGTTGCCGGAGCGCCTCGACAACCTCCGGATTATCCTGATTAACTGCTGTGGAGGTGACAACCACATCAACTTCACTGATATTTTCAGCACTATGACCGATCACAATTTCACCACCAAGTTCTGCCAATCGACGGGTTGTATCAGATTCACGCAAATCCGACCCGGAAACACGATAACCAAGATTTAACAGCAGCTCAGCAATTCCGCTCATGCCGATTCCACCAATACCGACAAAATGAATTTTTTTGATCCGTCCGTACATCTATCTCTCCTCCACCGGGGGATTCCCGAGTTGTCGGCGAGCCTCATTGAGAACCTGCTCCGCTGCCCCCGGAAAACCTAATTGTCGACCTTGATCAGCCATACTTTGTAATGTTAGTTGATCCGTCCAGAGATTCTTCACCAGAACGGCAAGAGACTCGGGAACCAGTTCACTTTGAGGGACCGATATCGCCGCCCCGGCATTCTCCAAAGCTTTTGCATTAGCTGCCTGATGATCTCCAGCGGCATAAGGAAACGGGATTAAAATTGCAGCACGTCCACAGGCTGCCAATTCAGATAACGTTGTTGCTCCGGCACGGCAGATAACCAGACTTGCGTCAGCGTAAGCACCGGTCATATCATCAATAAAAGGGACCACCTGTTCAGGATCAAATCCGGCGTCACGATAACCCTGCCGCACTGACAAAAAATCCTCCTCACCGGTCTGATGGAGTATCTCTGGCCGGTCATCCCAATCATACAGCGCTGGCAACATCTTCAGTACCGCCTGATTAATTGCGTGAGCTCCCCGGCTCCCGCCGAAAATCAGCAGTTTTCCTCGGGGTGGGATCTGTGCGGGGACGGTATCCAAACCCTGCCGTAATGGATTTCCAGTCAGCAGAGTTTTACTCTGGTTAAAACCACTGCCACTATTTGCAAAAGAGAGACAAATTGTCCTCGCCCACCTCCCCAGTAATCGGTTGCTTAAGCCGGGGATTGCGTTCTGTTCATGAATCAAATATGGAACACCTGCCATTTTTGCTATCAGTAACAGCGGAACCGATGCATAGCCTCCGACACCGATAACCAGGTCAGGTTTGAACATTTGCATAATTATTCTTGCCTGAATCAGGCTCTTTGCCAACTTGGGTACCAATTCCAGTTTGCCACGCCAGCCTCGACCTACCACACCAACCATATCAACGGTCGCCAACGGTAAACCTAGTTTGGGAAGCAAACGATATTCCAAACCACGCTTGGTACCGACAAACAGGACCGCTGAATCTTCCTCCTGTTTCAGCAATAATTGCCCCAGCGCTACCGCAGGGAAAAGGTGTCCTCCGGTTCCGCCACCGGCCAGCAGCAACCTCACTTGGTTACCCCTTTGGCATTTGAAATATTCAATAGAATCCCAACAGCAAACAGACTTACGACCAGACTGGTGCCCCCATAAGAGATAAAAGGTAAAGCCAACCCTTTTGTCGGCAACAACCCCATACACACAGACAAATTCACAAACGCTTCCAGTCCAAGCAACAGAGTCAGACCAAAGGCGAGATTTTTGCCAAAAGGATCCTGACAATTTGCTGCGATCCGGATACCGCAAAGAATCAACATCAGAAACAGTGCGGCAACAACCAATGTTCCAACCAAACCTAGTTCTTCGCCAATTACGGAGTAAATAAAATCGGTATGTGCTTCTGGGAGATAAAATAACTTCTGTTCACCAACTCCTAACCCCTGCCCCAGCACTCCCCCCTTACCAAAGGCAACCATACTTTGAATAATCTGGAAGCCGGTATCAAAAGGATCATCCCAAGGATCAAGAAAAGCCATGATCCGGCGACGGCGATACTCAACCTGCATGATCAAAAAATAGACCACCGGCAAGGTCATCAGAACTGTCGGGAGGAGATAGCGCCAACGCACCCCGGCCACAATCAACATCCCCATAGCTAACCCGGCAATAATCATCGCACTGCCTAAGTCGGGTTGTTTCAACAGCATCCCGAGTAATAATCCGAGGACGATCATATAGGGGAGATACCCTTTAAGCAGCGAACGAACTTTCTCTTTTTTACGGGTCAGAGAGTGGGCCAGATAAAGGACCAATGCTAACTTCACTATTTCTGCCGGTTGCACCGTTATTCCAGGCAAGCGTAGCCAGCGCATTGCCCCGCCAACCCGCACACCCAGCCCGGGGACAAATAGCAGGCCCAACAGAACGATACTCACCAACAGGGAAATCACTGCTAATTTTCGCCAGTTTTTATAATTAAAATAGGTTGCAAAAACCATCAAGCCGAAGCCAACCAAAGCATAAACAAACTGTCTTTTCAGGAAATAAAAACCGTCATGAAACCGCTCTGCCGCCATAATTGCCGATGAGGAATAGACCATCACCACACCAATACAGGTCAGAGAAACCGTTAACAGCAGAAGAGTGCTATCAATATCCCGTCGCAGAGTCATGATGCTGTCCTCTCTTCTGGTAGCTGTCGGACCAACGTTTCAAAATCATCACCACGCACCTGATAATTGCGGAACATATCAAAACTGGAACAGGCCGGAGATAATAGTACTGTTCCACCGGCAGCGGTAACGTCATAAGCCTTTTGTACCGCCGCTTCCAGCCCTGCAACCAGACTGATTTCACAACTTCCTGACAATTCTGCTGCCATTTTTTCTGCGGCTTCACCAATCAGAAGCAGATGTTCGACCTGCTGTTCCAGCAACGGTTTGAGGAGGCTATAATCGCCCCCCTTATCTTTGCCACCGGCAATCAGAGTCACCCCGCATGGCAGCCCCGAAAGGCTCTTCAGAACACTCCCGACATTGGTCCCTTTTGAATCGTTGTACCAGCTTACCCCGTCCAGTTTCCGCACCAACTGCATCCGATGTTTAAGTCCGGTGAACGAACAAACGGCACCCCACGCCAGCTCTGCCGGACAACCCTGCAGCAAGGGTGGAATCATTGCTGCCATGGCATTTTCAATATTGTGCTCGCCAGATATCTGCAACTCAGACAGGGGGAGTTGGATATTAGCTCCTGCCCAGTTCCAAACCAGCTTGTCTTTCAACTTGACCATCCCCTCAACCGGCCGCCCTTGGCTGGAAAACCAAACCTTGGTGGCTTTCACATCAGCAGTCAAACGACAGACAACCTCATCATCAGCATTCAAAACAGCATAATCAGCGGCGGTCATATTGCTGAACAGCCTCAGTTTAGCCTGGTAATAACTGTCGAGATCGGGATAGCGATCGAGATGATCTGAACTTAAATTGAGAAGCAAACCGATTGCCGGATGGAACTGATCAATAGTTTCCAATTGAAAAGAAGAGAGTTCAACAACCGCTCCATCGATCTCTTCCGAGCAACCCTGGATCAGTGGAGTCCCCAAGTTTCCACCAACAAATATTTTTTTACCCCAGGCATGCAATATCTCACCGATCAAACTGGTCGTGGTTGATTTTCCATTAGTCCCGGTGACCCCGATGATTGGAGCACTAATTTCCAATGCGGCGATCTCAATTTCACCAAGCAGCGGAACACCACAGGAAACAGCGTGCCGCAAGGGCTCGATATCAAGGGGAACTCCCGGGCTGACAGCAATGAAGTCCGCTCGCTCAAACAGTTCCAGACGGTGTCCAGACAAATCAAGCTGAACCGGCAGCCCTTGCAGAGAATCAAGCCCCTCAAGTTCTCCTTGGGTGCGCAAGTCAGACAAGGCGACCGATGCTCCCCGGTCAACCAAAAAGCGCACCAGAGCCAGGCCACTGCGACCAGCACCGATAATGACAATACGCTTATTTTTGAAATCAAGTTTCATGATCCACTCACAAACAAAACGAAATATTTCAATAGGTTGAAATGGCTAAGCAAAAATTTCGTTAAGCAAGGCATAGTTATTTTCAGGGATGAAGAGATCCATCAGCATGTTGAGATCCTGAAAAAATGCTGCAATACAGCAGGGTGAACTTTTTACGCCGCCATTTTTATCGCAACTTCAATGTTGAAAGAGCAATTAATGCCAGCACAATGCTGATAATCCAAAAACGGACAATAATTTTTGGCTCTGCCCACCCTTTTAATTCAAAATGGTGGTGAATAGGTGCCATCCGAAAAACCCGCCGACCCCAGTAACGAAATGAGATAACCTGAACGATAACCGAGAGAGCTTCCATCACAAAAATTCCACCAACAATCACCAGCACAAATTCATTTTTGGTAATAACAGCAATAGTTCCCAATGCCCCACCAAGCGACAAACTGCCGACATCGCCCATAAAAACCTGTGCCGGATAACTGTTAAACCACAGGAACCCAAGTCCGGCGCCAACCATTGCACCACAGAGAATCGCCAATTCCCCTGCCCCCTGAACTCCAGTAATCTGCAGATAACTAGAAAGCTTTGCATTCCCAACCAGATATGCCAGCAGGAGAAAGGTTGCCGCGGCAATGATCATTGGACCAATTGCCAGACCGTCCAAACCATCGGTCAAATTCACCGCATTACTGGCTCCAACCATCACCAGAATTGCAAATGGAATGTAAAACCACCCTATATCAGGATTGATGTGCTTAAAAAATGGTAAACTCAGGCGGGTATCAAAATGACCACAGCTGTAAAGCAACAACGCTGCTGCCAGGGCAATCAGAATTTGCCAGAACATTTTCTGCCGGGCAGAGATACCGGCACTGCTCTTGCGTACAACTTTTAAATAATCATCGACAAAACCAACGGCACCATAACCGGCAGTGACCAACAATGTGACCCATATATAGAGATTTGTCAGGTCAGCCCAGAGGAGTGTCGGGAGAATAATTGCCAACAGAATCAACGCACCACCCATGGTTGGCGTCCCCTCTTTGACAAAGTGAGATTCTGGCCCAACCTTCCGAATTACCTGACCTATTTGCATCCGCTGTAGGGTTGCAATCATCCACGGGCCAAGAATAAAGGAGATCAACAGGGCAGTAATGGTTGCATAAATTGTCCGGAAAGTGATGTAACGAAACACGTACAACACTGAATATTCAGTATGGAGAGGATATAAAAGGTGATATAGCATCAGCTAATTCCTTTTCGTCTTGTTCAGAGAAATATCAGCTATCCCCTTCAGAGCATCCACAAGCTGTTCCAAGTGCACTCCTCGTGATCCCTTCACCAGAATTTTATCTCCGGGTCGCTGACTTTCACGCAGATATTTGATTGCCCCGACAGCATCAGAAACCTCGATCAGCTGTTCAGACTTCATCCCGGCAGCCTTCGCTCCGCGACACAGATCGGCAGAGAACCCTCCAACCCCGATCAGCAGATCAGTAACCTTGACCGCTAGCCCCCCCAGTTTTTCATGCATTAATCCAGATTTTTCTCCCAATTCAAGCATATCGCCCAACACGGCAA
>JAGLDI010000104.1 GCA_023145655.1 Desulfuromusa sp.
CCAGCACTGATGCAACGGTTAGTGACTAAGCTGCAGCGGGTCAGTGTTGATGTTAATGAGTACCGCCATAAACGGGATCGGCTCTATAACAAATTAACTGAACTCGGTTTTGAAATGGTTAAACCGGGTGGCGGCTTTTACCTCTTTCCAAAATCGCCAATAGCAGACGAAATGGAATTTATCCGCATAGCACAAAAATATCGGATTCTACTGGTACCAGGTTCAGGCTTTGGTGCTCCCGGATTTTTTCGGATTGCTTATTGTGTTGAGGATGAAATGATCGAACGGAGTCTGTCACCATGGGAAGAACTTGCCCATGAAGTTGGGTTATCTGCAGACTGATTTGATTCAGGATAACTTATCTTTCACAGCTTGATACGTTCTGGAGAACCTGAAATGGCTAAAAAACTTTTTATTGCGGCAACCGGACAGAATATCGGTAAAACAACTGCCAGTCTCTCGTTGGTTCATCTGGCTAAAAAGAAATATCACCGGGTTGGATTCATCAAACCGTTAGGTCCCAAGGTCACAGAGTATAAAGGGATCACTGTTGACAAGGATGCCGCCCTGATCTGTCAGGTTTTCAGCATGGGGCGTGATCTGCCACATATGTCACCGGTTGTCATCTATCCTGATTCAACCCGCAAAGCATTGAATGGGGAACTTGACCCACAGGATCTGGAACAAAAAATATTACAAGCATGTGCGGCTCTGGAAAAAAAGTGTGATTTCATTATTATCGAAGGTTCCGGCCATCCCGGAGTTGGCTCCGTTGTCAAGCTTTCCAACGCCCGGATCGCCAGGCTATTGGATGCTAAAGTTCTCATGATCACCGGCGGCGGAATCGGCAGTGTCATAGACAACGTCTATATGAATAAAGCCCTTTTTGAAAAAGAGGGGGTTGAAATTCGCGCTATCATGCCCAATAAACTTTTAGCAGAAAAACGGGAGAGCACTCTCAGCTACCTGGAAAAAGCATTTTCCGATGAATCTTTCAAAGTCCTCGGCGGCTTCAATTATCAGCCAGTGCTGGCAAACCCAACCCTTAACCGGATTGCAAAAATACTTGATCTACAAATTCATGGGAACAAACGTGATTTAAAACGAATTATCCACCACCTGCAGATCGGTGCTCCATCAACCCAGCGAGTCACCGAGCTGCTACGCGACGACACGCTGTTGATTGTTACCAGCAGCCGGGATGAATTACTGGTGACGCTCTCCAACATGTATCAGATTCCTGCTTATCGAAATAAAATTGTCGGAATGTTGATTCCAGGTGTCAACGAAGTCAGTAACATCACTCAGCAGATTATCGATCGCAGCAATATCCCCTATCTCCGCACCTCCAGCCATACAACCGGTCAACTTTATCGAACCATCAATGAAGATGTTTACAAGTTACAGGCCGAAGATAAAGAGAAGATCGACATGATCAAGGAGCTATCGGAGCTACGATTTAATTTTGATGAATTGGATGATCTATTTTCCTGACAGACCAAGCTCATCTGCTTTGAGGTGGGCGGGTAATATTTCCCCTTGTGGGCTGACATAGCGGACTTCACAACACAGGTCAAAACCGATTTTTTCGCTGACGATCTGTCGGATTTTGGCAATCACTCTCAGAACATCAGCAGACGTTGCCCCACCGCAATTAATTATAAAGTTAGCATGTTGCTGTGACACTTCTGCTGCACCAATCCGTAATCCCTTGAGCCCGGCTTCCTCGATGATTTTCCCCGGAGGGCCAAAGGTCTGATGCATTTCTGCTGTACTCAAAAACACGGAACCACAGTTGGGCAATTTGCGGGGGAATTTACCTCGTCTTTCACACAAATCGGCGAGCATTTCAGCGCGAATCTGTGGCCTTTCTTTCACCGGGCAGCAGAGTTCCGCGCCCACCACAATACTGCCACTGTTTTGGAGTGCGCTGCGACGGTATGAAAATTCACACTGTTCCCGGCTCAGATGGCGTAAATCACCCTCCCTGTCGACAACGCTGACCTGAACGATATTTTCGCCGATCCCTTTCCGGTGGCTGCCACCGTTCATCAACACCAGGCCACCGAGGGTTCCAGGTATCCCGATGCAATGTTCCAGCCCGCCGAGACCCGCCTGCATTGCCTTGCGTGCCAGACCGGGAACCCAAGCCCCAGCCTGGGCCCGGATAATATCGCCGGAGACCTCAATCTTTGACATCTTATGGCCGATTTTCATCACCACACCACGCACGCCAGAATCGTCGAACAGGAGATTGCTCCCCTCGCCGATGACAACCAGCGGGATCTTTTGTTCCCGCACAAAACGGATCAGCTCTGCAATCTGCTCAACCGACTCCGGTTCAACAAACAGATCCGCCGGGCCACCGATTTTCCAACTACTGTGGCGAGCCAAAGGCTCGGCAAAACAGCTGGACCCGATCTCCCCTGCTGCCAGGCGGCACAACGTGTTGTGCAGTGTATTATCTGGTGAATCAGGATTTATTCTCATCGTCCTTGACTTCATTTATTATTTTATTCATGACGCCGCAAACAACTGGGCGTTGAAAGTGTTGCGTGTTTTTGGCACGACATTTTTAACGATCCACGTTAATTTGCTTTGTTATACGTTTTTTTAAAATTGACTTCGCTTTGTCTAATTTAACACCTTCTTTATCGATGATGCCATTTATCAGATTTTTTCCGTATTGCCATAGGTATTTGTCTAGTTCGTAATTTGAATATTCAGTGAGGCTGAAATTACTCTTAAAACCTAAGAATACATCATAAAATTCTTTATAAGTTTTAGGTGCTGCAAAGCTTAATTTTGAGTTGTTGTTTTGATTAATATAGCCAATCATGACAATCCAGATATAGCTATCATATATCGGTAGCTTACGCTCACTTAGAAAGTGAATATATTTTGATGAAAATGACATGTTACAACGAGTATGTTTTTTGGATGTGGTTGGGCTTATCCATGTAACGGTAGCTATTATATCTACCATATCTACATATTTTTCAAGAGAGAATCTCTTGTGATTATTGCCTATGTTTTTGTTAATTTGAGATACAACAGGAACTATATATTGAATTGCGGTTGAATATATTTGGTTTAGAGCTGCAACCTTAATTGACACTTCATATTTATTTTTTTCATCATTTAGTGAATTAAATAATTTTGTAAGACTTTCGTTAATATCATTCCCGCCATCTTTATCATGTTCCTTGAGCATGATTTTTATATTTCTGCTGTTTGGTTCGATTAGTTTCACTTTATGCTCTTCCACGTATAACAAGTCTGTAGAAAAACCCTCACAGGAAGCCCCTACAGACCAGAAAATGTTTTTTATCAGAACGACCTGCTCACACAATGTATTCTACTGCGTTAGCCTTCGTCCCACCTATAGAAACAGAAATCCAACCATGATTTCCAGTTTTTTTGCCTTTTTCTTGTTTTATATCGTTCCGAATCGATGAATCTAGGTTATGTTATGCAACATAGTCATAAGCTGGATCGTAAGCGGGTCGTCCTGCTTCATTGTTGCTGTACTTATGATGAAAGGTACTCAGGTCAGGTTTCTCATCGACCAGATAGTTGAGTGTGTATTCGGAAAAACTAGGGACACTCCCCAGTTTCCTGTTTAGGTCTCACCGGCTTGCGGGGCCTTAGCTGTTGATTCAGTTCACTCGACACCTTGTAATCAGGAGTTAGCCTGACGAAAATCGACAACCTGCAACTGCACCGATTCCTGACCGCGCCATTGGTTAATACCCGGACGATACAACAGATCGATTTCTCCATTCAACTGGTCTAAGTATTCAGCCTGCCCAAAGGCGATACAGCCAACCCGGAAACCATCTTGTTCAACATCAAATTTCAGATGTTTATCACCCAGAATTCTGGGTGAAAGAGCCCGACAATTACGGCTTATAAAAGCGGGTTGAGGATTACCGGCCCCATACGGATTCAGAGTTTCCAGTTCTCGTAGTAATGGCAGAGTAAAATCGGATAACGGAACCTCTCCATCATGATACGAAACCGGTGTCAGGTCTTCAGTGGTAAGATGCTTAGCGGCTTCCTCTTCAAAAGCAGCTATAAATGCTTCTAAATTTTCTTCGGCAATCGATAACCCGGCAGCCATTGCATGTCCACCAAACCCGGACAATGGGGCAGCACTCTCCTTTAACGCCTCATAAAGGTTGAAACCGCTGATCGAACGGGCAGAGCCTTTGCCCTGCCCCTCTTCGAGAGCGATCAAAATGGTTGGACGATGATAACGCTCAACCAAACGACTGGCGACAATGCCGATCACTCCCGAGTGCCAGTTTTCACTGGCCAGAACAATACTATAACGTTCCGGTCGGTTCTGTTCTTCAACCAGCGCAACAGCCTGAACCAGAGTTTTCTGCTCAATTTTCTGCCGTTCCCGATTGAAACCATCCAACATTTCTGCCAGAGGGTCAATGTCCTGCGGATCTTCACCGAGCAATAATTTTACTCCAAGTGCAGCATCCTCCAAACGACCAGCAGCATTGAGCCGTGGTGCCAGGCGAAAGCCAACCACCCCGCTGCTGACCTTTTTGACATCAGCAACCCGCTTCAGTGCCGCAACTCCCGGACGTACTCCCAACTCTAACAACTGCAAACCACTGCGTACCAAGATCCGGTTAACTCCACCTAAAGGGACAATATCGGCAATCGTTCCCAGGGCGACCAAATCGAGCCCTTGACGTAAGTCAGGTTCTTCTCTGGTCACAAAATAGTTATTTTCACGCAGGTGTCGACGCAGCCCAACCAACAGGAAAAAGGCAACTCCGACTCCGGATAACTCCTTCCAGGGGAACTTGTTTTTCGGCAAATGGGGATTAATTAAGGCAACGCAGATTGGAAGTTCATCGGGAGGTTGATGGTGGTCGGTAATAATCAGATCCAGTCCCAATTCAGCGGCCAATTCAGCTTCTGCCAGTGCAGAAACACCACAATCAACCGAAACAACCAGCGCACAACCGTCCTCTTTTGCCTGGCGTATCGCATCAGCAGAGAGACCATAACCATCCTTCAAACGGAGGGGGATGTGGTACCCAACATTGCCCCCCATTGTCCGCAGTGTTTCAACCAGCAAAGTACAACCGGTGATACCATCAACATCATAGTCACCATGAACTGCAATTTTTTGACCTTGTTCTAAGGCCTGACCAAGGCGAGTACAAGCAATCGCCATATCAGGCAATAGATCGGGATCGGGTAATGTTGATAAATTTGCCCGGAGAAATTCGCCCCCCTGCTCCGCTGTCGTCACTCCACGCAACAGCAAAACTTGAGCGGTCAACTTTTGGACATCAAGGTCCCGAGCTAGCTGATCAACCAGAGTGACTGCTGGTTGATTTTTACGTAACGTCCACTTGCGCGATTTTACCGGCTGCATTAACACGACCTTGTCAGAAAAGTTAGGATGACCTGATAAGTAGTATTTCAACTAAAACAGGCCGGGACAAAAGCCCGGCCTGTTATTTATTATTGCATTGTTTTTGGAATTTCTGGGTGAGATTTCAAAAAATCCAATTCCGACTGAACCTGTCTCGCTCCGGGGCTACCAGGGTCAATAGCAACAAATTTCTCCCAAACCACTTTTGCTTTAGCAAAATCCTGGAGATCATAACGATAAACAATCCCCAAGTTATAAAGACTTTGCTGATGGCTTTTATCAATCGCATACGCCTTTTCGAAGTTGCTGATTGCCTTATCAAACCAACCCACCCGGCGGTACATCACCCCCTGATCAGTCAAAATATTAGGATCATTGCCGTTAAGTTCAAGAGCTCTGGCGTAAGCTTCAATCGCTTTCATCGGTTGATTAGAATCAAAAAAAATATGTCCCAATCTGATCCAGGCATTGCGATTGTCCGGTTCTCTGGCAACGATTTCTTCAAGAACTGAAGTCTGCTGTTGCTGATTGATCAGCGGAGCCGAGGCAGGGGGGGGAGCCGGGGCAGAAGCAGATAAATCTTTTTTTGAGTTAGTCACGATGACCCCAATGAGAATCCCGACAACCATCGCAACAACAATAAACAGGACGGTATTTTTTTTCATGCAGTCAGCATCCTCAAACTCACTTGGATTTTTTCGGTTTACTCTTCTGCTGCCAGAAAATCAACACTGGGCTTGCAACAAAAATTGACGAATAAGTTCCGATTAAAACCCCGACCAACATCGCAAAAGCAAAGTTGTGAATAACCCCACCACCAAGAATAAACAGGGCCAAGACAACCATCAGAGTCGTTCCAGAAGTTAACAGAGTCCGTGACAACGTCTCGTTAATACTGCGGTTAACAATGTAAGGAAATCCTTCCTTGTTATATTTACCGGTGTTTTCACGAATCCGGTCATAGACAATAATAGTGTCGTTGAGTGAGTAACCAATGATTGCCAGAAAAGCAGCAATAATCGGCAGGTCGATCTCCTTGTTAAAAAGGCTAAAAACCCCTAGAGTGATGATCACATCATGAATCAACGCTACAATTGCCCCGACGGCAAAACGGAATTCAAATCGCCAGGAGATATAAGCTAAAAGACCCAGCATCGCGTAAAAAATTGCTTTCAAACCTTTGCTACGCAAGTCTTTCCCAACCTGAGGACCAACCATTTCCACCCGGCGAATATCGACATCACCTTTCTCATAAGTTTGTCCCAGAGCATTCTGTATCTGCACTGAAAGCCCTTGTAATTCAGTAGTACTCTGTTCAACGCGGATCAAAAACTCATTCTGATTGTCGCCAAATCGCTGCACCACAACACTGCCGAGCTCAATTTCCTGCAGCGCTTTTTTGATCGCAGAAGCATCGGTTGATTGAGTAAATTGAACTTGAACCAGAGTTCCTCCAACAAAATCGATTCCATAGTTTGGTCCCCCTTTGGCGATCAGGGAAGCAAAACCAATCAGAATCAAAGCGATGGAAACAAATAACGCAATCTTACGTTTACCAATAAAATCAATATTAACATCCGGCTTGATCAGCTGCATGCCGTCATGCCTCCTTTATATACTCAGCCGCTTAACTTCGCGGCCTTTCAAGAAAATATCAAAAATAACCCGCGATACAAATATCGCAGTAAACAATGAAGCGATGATACCAATCGACAGAGTAACCGCAAAGCCACGGACCGGACCGGTACCAAACTGGAATAGAACTAAAGCAGCCAGCAAAGTTGTCAGGTTAGCATCAATAATTGTCATAAACGCTTTACTGTAACCAGATTCAAGCGCCAGTTTAGGAGCCCTGCCAAGCCGAATCTCCTCACGAATCCTCTCGAATATTAAAACGTTAGCATCAACTGCCATACCAACGGTCAAGACAACACCAGCAAGCCCCGGCAGAGTTAATGTGGCTCCGAACATAGCCAGCATTGCCGCAATGAACACCAGGTTAAGAGAGAGGGCGATAACGGCAACGATTCCTGAGAGCTGGTAATAAATAATCATCGCCAGAACGACAAGGACGGCACCGACAAGAATAGACTTGATCCCCTTATTGATAGAATCCTGTCCAAGGGAGGGTCCAACAGTCCGGTTTTCCAAGATCTTCACTGGAGCCGGCAAAGAACCAGCACGGAGAATTATTGCCAGATCAGTTGCCTCCTGAGAGGTAAAAGAACCGGAAATCTGCGCACTACCACCAGCAATCCGCTCACGGATGACCGGAGCGGAATAGATCGTATCATCCAGAACAATTGCCATCCGCTTGCCGACATTTGCCGCCGTAATCTGGTCAAAACGCTTCGCTCCAACGGCATTGAACTCAATAGAAACATAGGGTTCATTAAAGCGGGTATCGATCCGGACATTCGCATCAGATAAAAGATCACCAGTCAAAACTGTTTTATCAATAACTACCAGAGGTTTTTCTGTCGTCGCACCGGTAGATCGATTAACATTTTTTTCATAAAGCAGCTCGGTACCAGGTGGCAATTTACCAGCAACGGCATCCTGAAGGTTGGCTGTTTCATCAACCATTTTAAACTCAAGCCGAGCAGTTTTACCCAATAGTGCAATTGCCCGCTCAGGATCTTCAACCCCCGGAAGTTGAATCAGAATACGATAGTCACTCTGCCGCTGTAGTGTCGGTTCACTGACACCAAACTGGTCAACCCGATTACGCATCGTTTCCAACGCCTGACGAACTGCGTAATCCTTAATGTTATCAATTTCCTGATTACTTAACCGGTACTGTTTTTCTATATACCCGCCAGCTCCAGTCATTGTTTCAGCTTCAAGTGAAGGATAATTCTCTGCCATCAAGGCATCGACCTTAGCCCCTTCGGCATCATCATAAACGAGGATGACCAAACGATCCCCCTGACGCCTCTCCAGTCGCTTGAAAATGATATCTTTCTCACGCAACTGAGCTTCAGACTGATCGATGATGGTATCGATACGACTTTCAACCGCTTTATCTACTTCAACACCAAGCACCAGATGCATGCCACCCTGCAAATCCAGTCCAAGTTGAATTGGATTAACAGTATCAGTCCACCACTGCGGCAAACTGTCCCGCATCAGCGTCGGGGCAATAACAAAAAATGACAGGAGTAGACAGAGTAAAATCAAAATACCTCTGAATTTAAGACTATTGGACATTTGTGTTGTATCTCCCTTTAAACATTTATGGGCAAGTCAAATAATTTACTATTGTTTGACCTCAGTCACTGAGACACGGTTCATTTTTATTTTAACTCCCGTAGCAACCTCAAGTGTCACAGTTGTATCTTCTACTGCGGTAATTTTCCCGTGGATACCACCGGCAGTTACAGCACTATCACCAGCTTTGAGTCCACTAACCAGCTCTTTCTGTTGCTTGGCGCGTTTCTGCTGGGGGCGAATCAGCAAAAAATAAAAGATGGCAAACATTGCCACCAGCATGATAATTCCTTGATATTGACTGCCCTGACCTTGGGCTGCTGCGTTTCCTGCCATTGCAAAAACTTCTGTTGCCATTTTCTTTTCCTCCTTGAAGAGTGTGTCAGATAAAACATTTATTTAGTTAGAAATCAGTTTACAGAGATATTTCTCCGTGCATAAAAACCTTTATAAAAATCAGAAAAGCAACCATCATCAAGTGCCTGCCTGATTCCAGCCATCAACTGCTGATAATAGTAAAGATTGTGGTGTGTGTTAAGTACTGATGCAAGAATTTCATGACTCATGTAGAGGTGCCGTAAATAGGCACGACTGTAATTCCGACAAACATAGCATCCACAATCAGGATCAAGAGGTAGCTCATCACCACGATATTGAGCCTGTTTGATACTGATCTTACCAAAATCAGTAAATAATACCCCGTTACGGGCATTACGAGTTGGCATCACGCAGTCGAACATATCACAACCACGTGCAACACCTTCCACTAAATTTTCCGGCGTTCCCACTCCCATCACATAACGGGGATGATCCACCGGCAACAAAGGAAGACTATACTCCATTATGTCGTACATTAATGAAGTTTCTTCGCCGACCGATAAACCACCGAGAGCATAGCCCTCAAAACCAATCTCCTGCAATTGTTCAGCACTCTGCTGGCGGAGATCCAGTTCCATCCCCCCTTGAACAATCCCGAACAATGCAGAAGTAGATCCTGCGGGGATAACATCACGGCACCTTCTAGCCCATCGTGCCGAAAGATTCGTTGAGTCAACAATATAGGAACGTTCTGCCGGATGGGGGATACACTCGTCAAAAGCCATGACGATATCCGACCCGAGAGCCAGCTGAATTTCCATTGAGAGTTCAGGGGTCAACAGGTGCTTGCTTCCATCAACATGTGATTGAAAAGCCGCACCCTCTTCAGAAATTTTACGCAAGGCACCAAGACTGAAAACCTGAAAACCACCACTGTCGGTCAGAATCGGACGATCCCAGTGCATAAACTTATGCAGTCCGCCAAGTTGTTGAATCAGTTTATGACCGGGACGCAGATAAAGATGATAGGTATTGGCCAGAATGATCTGAGCCCCGATCTCTTCTAATGCTTCCGGCAACATCGCTTTGACAGTTCCCAGCGTCCCAACCGGCATAAACGTCGGAGTATCAATTTCACCCCGCTGTGTATATATCCGTCCACGGCGCGCCTGAGTGTCAGAATCAATTTGTAAAAGAACGTATTTGAAGCCAGACATCATGATATCCGTGTTTATACGATCAGCATGCAATCGCCATAACTGAAAAAACGAAATCGTTCTGCAACCGCCTGACGGTAGGCAGTCAGGATAAAATCACGCCCGGCAAAAGCTGAAACCAACATCAACAGGGTCGATTTAGGCAGGTGAAAATTGGTAATAAGAGCATCAACGATCTTAAACTGATACCCCGGATAAATAAATATTTCACTCTCCCCGGAACCAGCTGATAACAAACCATCATCTGTAGCAGCAGTTTCAAGGGCCCTCGCACTGGTTGTTCCAAGAGCAAAAACTCGCCGCCCTTCAGCGTGTGCTGAATTAACCGCCGTTGCCGTCTCTGCCGGAATTGAATAAAACTCAGCATGCATCTTATGCTGACGAATATCCTCAACACGGACCGGCAGAAAGGTTCCCAGTCCGACATGCAGGGTCAGGTTGACGATTTTGACTCCGGCAATAACCAATTGCTGGAGAATTTTTTCGGTAAAATGCAAACCGGCAGTCGGAGCTGCCACAGCACCTCTCTCACGAGCAAAAACAGTCTGATAGCGAGAGCGATCTTCATGCCGGTCTTCACGCTTGATATAAGGTGGCAGGGGAAGATGTCCAACCTCTTCAACTTTATCCATAAAAACGCCAGAACAATTAAACCGAACCCGTCGGTATGGCATTTCTGCTTCTTCTAAGATATCAGCACTGAACCCGGGAGAAAACTCAACAACCGTCCCACTTCGCAAAGGCTTGGAACTTTTTGTCAAACAGAGCCATTCTTCATCCACTGTGTCACCCGGATAGGGACGAACCAATAGAACTTCAACTCTTCCACCGGTTTGCTTTCGGCCAAGCAGACGGGCTGGAATGACCTTGGTATCATTAACAACCAGCACATCCCCTGATTGAAAATATTTAAGGATGTCAACAAACTGCTTTGACTCTATCGTGGTAGATTGACGACTCAGACACAACAATCGTGAAGCATCACGTGTTGCGGCAGGAACCTGTGCAATCAGCTCATCGGGAAGCAAAAAATCAAAGTCAGTCAAGCGCATCAAAACAAATCCAAATCATGTCAAAACAGCGACCTAGAAGATCATAGAAAGGGGCCGATGTCAATCGCTTTCCGTGGTGATAAAACACCTTGATAGCGGGGATTAACCGGTCTAAAATTAGACAACTTCAGAAAGAGTAGAGGCCTATATGGGGGAAAAAGGAAATATCACCGAAAACCTTGCTATTCTCGACATTGTCAGTACTTACCCTGAGACGGAAGTGGTTTTCAAGTCCTACGATGCAAACATTGGGGAGTGTATCTGCTGCGAGTGTCTGTTTGACACAGTTCAACAGGTTGCAGAAAAGTACCGTCTGGATCTGTCAGAGCTACTGAAAAAATTAAACTCTGCTGCTTTTGATTGAAATACTAGGTGCCTGTCGGGCTATCAGGGTGTTGAAAAACGTTTTGAAACCGCGAGTGCAAGGCAAAAATTGCCGAAAATCGCAGTTTACAGTTTTTCAACAGCCTGCTAGGGAAAAATTGGCACAATACCTAACCCAAGGGATTCATCGAAACCACAGATAATATTCATGTTCTGTACGGCTTGCCCGGCTGCACCCTTAACCAGATTATCAATAGCCGTCACGACAATCACCCGTCCGGTATGCTGATCACTGACCAGCCCGACATCACAGAAGTTTGTCCCCCTCACATAGGCAATATTTGGCAATTGTCCCCCCGGCATCACCCGAATAAAATGCTCATCGGCATAATGTTGTTGAAACAGTGCAATCAGCTCTTCAGTGGACTTAGCCTCAAGTAAATCAGCATAACAGGTCGAAAGGATACCACGATTGACCGGGAGCAGATGGGGAGTAAAATTAAGCCTGATAGCACCACCAGCCAATCCGGTCAGCTCTTGCTCAATTTCTGGAGTATGCCGATGACTAGCGATTCCATAAGCTTTGAAACCTTCATTCGCCTCACAGAAAAGACTCCCGAGTTTAACTCCACGCCCGGCTCCACTCACCCCGGATTTACTATCAACAATCAGGCTCTTCGGATCGATCAAATGTTTTTCCAGCAAGGGGGCCAGACCAAGAATGACACTGGTCGGATAGCAACCAGGATTGGCAACTAAACGGGCAGAGCGAAGCTGCTCACGGTAGAGTTCCGGCAGCCCATAAACAGCTTCAGCAAACAGTTCAGGGCTACTATGGACCTGGTACCAATGTTCATAAACATCCTGATCTTTCAATCGATAGTCTGCAGAGAGATCAACAACTTTACAACCAGCAGCAAGAAAACCAGGAACAACCCCCATAGCTGTTTTGTGTGGCAATGCGGTAAAAACAAGATCGGCGTGTTTGGCAATTGCAGCAACATCAAGGGGTTCACATGGCAGTTCACAAAAACCGCTTAACGATGGAAAGACCTGATTAATCGGCAGCCCTTCATGCTGTCGTGATGTCACACAGCAGATTTCAATTTCTGGATGCCCAACCAGAATCCGTAACAGCTCAACACCGGTGTACCCACTGGCTCCAACTACAGCTACTTTCAACATAGAGATCTCCCTATTTGATACAGATTACAATCTAAATTTATATACAAAAAAAAGGGAAACCCTGGAGGGTTTCCCTTTTTTTTCGTATCCAGCAGATAATTGCCAATAGGAAATTAACGCTTGGAAAACTGGAAACTCTTACGGGCCCCTGCACGTCCGTATTTCTTACGCTCTTTAATACGACTATCACGGGTAATAAAACCAGCCTGTTTCAGAGTTGCACGTAATTCTGGGTTAACTTCCAGAAGTGCTTTAGTAATGCCGTGTTTAATTGCACCGGCCTGACCAGAGATACCACCTCCAGAAACGTTAACTGAAATATCAAACTTACCCATATTATCAGTCAGCTCCAACGGTTGACGAATCACCATCTTGGACGTTTCCCGACCAAAGAAAACATCAACAGGACGCTTATTGATAACAATTTCACCGGTGCCGGGTTTCATCCAGACACGAGCAATTGAGGTTTTTCTTTTGCCGGTTGCATAAATTTTCTGTTCAGCCATCTAGCTATCTCCCAGTATTATAACTTTAACTTCAGTTCTTTAGGTTGCTGTGCGGCATGAGGATGCTCACCACCGGCATAAACCTTGAGTTTACTAAACATCTTACGACCCAATTTATTCTTAGGAAGCATGCCTTTAACCGCTGTTTCAACCAACATTTCTGGCTTTTTTTCCAACAGTTTTTCGGCGCTGATCTCTTTAATGCCACCTTGCCAGCCAGTATGATGATAATACATCTTATCTGCCAGCTTGTTTCCGGTCAGCTTTATTTTATCAGCATTAAGGACAACAACAAAGTCTCCGGTATCAACACTCGGAGTATAAATTGGCTTATGCTTACCACGTAAAACACGGGCTATTTCAGTTGCAGCACGACCGAGAACAACATCCTCCAGATCGACAACATACCAATCTCTAACAATATCCTGCTCTTTAGCGACTAGAGTACTCATCGCATTCCTCTCTGAACTTATGACTTAAAGGGTTGTGGGACTCACAAAGCGGTAAATTTATCTGAGTCGCCCGCACCTGTCAAGACAATTCGTCACTCTGTTGCAGCTTTATTTTAATTCTTCGCCCATCCAAGTGACAGCTAAAACCACACCTCCATCAAGCAGAGCCCATGGGCTGGAGCAGTCAGCGGTACAGCCTCATATCCGGTCCCTTCCAGCAACCGTTGAATCTCCGCAACGGATCTTTTCCCTCGTCCAATTTCGATCAGGGTACCGACCATTATCCTGATCATGTTTCTCAGAAAACCACTGCCACGAATATCAATATGAAGCAATGAGCCCTCTTCACTAAAATCAATCGAGAAAATTTCCCGAATTGTGGTCTTTGCAGAACAACCACTGGTACGAAACAGAGCAAAATCATGTTGACCAATAAAATTCTGGGCCGCTTGCTGCATCCTTTCCAGATCAACGGGTTTCTTCACCAACCAGCTGTTTTTTCTCTCCAGCGGAGATCGAATCTGGTCACGCAATATGGTATAGCGATAATGCTTGCCACGTGCAGAAAAACGGGCATGAAATTGATCATCAACCAGCTCCACATGTCGAACCGCAATATCATCGGGGAGAAACCGGTTCACCCCTTCCCGCCAGGCACTTAATGGTAAATTTCTCTCAGTCGTCAGATGACAAACCATCCCCCGTGCATGGACACCGGAATCGGTCCGACCAGCGGAGTAGACCGTGTGGATAATTCCGGTTAATTGCTGCAACGCTTGCTCTAACCGTTGTTGCACAGAAATACCATTTGGTTGATATTGCCAACCGACGTAATTTGTTCCGTCATAGGCAATAATCAGCTTGATTCTAGTCATTCAAACCTGCCATCACTGCTACTCGAATAATAGAACAGGGAGCCACAAAGCTCCCCGTCTTTTACCCAAATACCATTCAATATAAATCAACCCAATTTATTAATAATTGCATCACCCATTGCCGCAGTATCTACCTTCTTCTCGCCAGCCCCATTCTGATAGATATCACCGGTACGATAACCATCCTTCAAGACCTCTTCTACTGCAGAATCAATTGCATCGGAAGCCTCAAGCATGCCAAAGGAATAACGTAACATCATCGAAGTGGAAAGAATCTGCGCAATCGGATTAGCAATTCCTTGTCCGGCAATATCAGGGGCACTGCCACCTGATGGTTCATACATCCCAAAAGTTCCTTCTGCCAGTGACGCAGAGGGCAACATCCCGAGCGATCCAGTCAACATGGCTGCCTCATCTGAAATGATATCCCCGAACATATTTCCACACAGCATAACATCAAACTGTTTTGGCCAGCGGACCAGTTGCATTGCCGCATTATCAACATACATGTGGGAAAGTTCTACATCAGGATACTCTTTGGCGACACGCTCAACAACTTCGCGCCAGAGCACCGATGTTGAAAGAACATTGGCTTTATCGATAGAACAAACCCTCTTATCCCGCTTACGAGCCGCTTCAAAAGCAACGTGGGTGATCTTCTCAACTTCGGCAACCGAATACTTCATTGTGTCGAAACCGGTCCGTTCTCCCCCTTCCCCTTCAATTCCCTTCGGCGAAGCAAAGTAGATTCCACCAGT
>JAGLDI010000105.1 GCA_023145655.1 Desulfuromusa sp.
GAAGAGACCGAACAACCGCTGCCGGTTTATGCCGATTCAGGTCAATTACAGCAGGTATTAATTAATCTGACTTTGAACGGTATCCAGGCGATGGACAACGGAGGAACTCTGACCCTGATCGGTTGCCGACCTGAAGCAGTCAAGTTACCAGAGAAGCTGAATGATAAAGAGTGTGATTGGGTCGGGGTGCAAGTGTGTGATCAGGGGCGTGGAATGGAACCGGAAATGCTGCAACAGATCTTTGACCCATTTTTTACTACTAAAGAGGTCGGGCAAGGGACTGGCCTTGGTCTATCAATTGCTTATGGAATTATTGAAGAGCACGGTGGTTGGATTGAGGTTGACAGTACTCCCGGTACAGGGAGTTGTTTCAGTGTTTATCTGCCAGAATTCTCAAGTGGAGAAACGGTATGAAGGAAAATAAACTTCCGGGGAAAATTCTGATCATCGATGATGATAAAGCACTCTGTGAGCTGCTCGAAGAAGACCTTGGCCGCCGTGGTCACAGTGTCTATCCGGCACTTAATGTGGTTGCTGCCCGCGAAATACTCCAGCAGCAGGAAATTGACCTTGTTCTGACCGATCTCAACATGCCCGGAATCAGCGGGATCGATTTTTGTGCAGAACTCCAGCGTAACCGTCCCGATCTTCCGGTTGTCATCATGACCGCCTTTGGTAGCCTGGAAACAGCAATCGCAGCACTTAGAGCGGGTGCCTACGATTTTGTCACCAAGCCTGTTGATCTTGATCTATTGAGTATTTCTCTCAGTCGGGCGTTACAGTATCGCCAGTTGCAGGGAAAAGTCCGCTTGCTGAGAAATCAGGTGCGCCGACAGCGCTCAGATGATGGGATGCTTGGTGAAAGTCCGGTTTTTCAGGAAATTAAGCAGCAAATCACGCGGATTGCCAATTTGGATACTTCGGTTCTGATCAGTGGTGAAAGTGGTACCGGAAAAGAGCTGGTTGCACGCGCCCTCCACCATCAGAGTCAACGCTGTGACGAGCCTTTTATTGCTATCAACTGCGCAGCACTGCCGGAAAACCTCCTTGAGAGTGAGCTTTTTGGTCATATTCGGGGCGCTTTTACCGATGCTCGGGAAAATCGTAAAGGGTTGTTTGTTGAAGCTTCGGGTGGAACTCTGTTGCTGGACGAAATCGCCGAGTTGCCCCTGACTTTGCAACCTAAGCTGCTGCGGGTTCTGGAGGATCATAAGGTTCGTCCATTGGGGGGCAGCAAGGAAATTGACTGTGATGTCCGGGTGCTGGCTTCAAGTCATCAGGATTTGGCAGCTGTGGTAGCGGCAGGGCAGTTTCGCAGTGATCTTTTTTACCGTCTCAATGTTATTGAGTTGGAGTTGCCGCCACTGCGTGAGCGGGGTAATGATGTTTTGCTTCTGGCCCTTAAATTTATCCAGCAACTCAGCCAGCGCTTCAATAAGTCGGTAACTGGTCTGGCACAACCGGCGGCAGCCAGACTCCTGGCTTACCACTGGCCGGGGAATGTCCGTGAACTGCGTAATGTGATTGAGCGTGCCATTGCCCTCACCAGTCATGACCAGCTGATTGTTGAAGATTTCCCCAACCAGATCAGACAGCCTGAGAATGAAGCAGTTTTGCCAACCGGGTTAGTCGAAACGGGTCATATTCTCCCTCTGGAGGAGATAGAGCGGCGCTATATTCGCCAGATCCTCAACCAGCTGAATGACAATCGAACTCTGGCGGCCCGTCTGTTGGGGGTAGATCGTAAAACGCTCTACCGTAAATTGAAAGATAGCTGATTCCTTTAAACTTTTCTTGCCTTGTGGGGCGTTCTGCCCCACCGAGTATTTTTGCCCCACCCCTGTATCCATCTAAATCCCCATTTTACTGGCTTTATCTTTGGCACGGTGATTGCTGTATAGAGGAGCATAACGTAAATTTTTTGGAGATTTTTAAATGGAAGCAGTCTGTCTCGATACTCACCCACAAATACTTCTTGCCGAGGATGACCTGGAGTTGCGCGAGCTGCTGATACTTATTTTATCGCGCGCCGGATACCAGGTGACAAGTTGTGACAATGGGCTGCAGCTACTGGGACAACTGGAACATGCCGATCAATATGACCTGGTTATCAGTGATGTGCGGATGCCGGCACTGACGGGCCTTGAAGTTTTAGAAAGCCAGATTGACAATCCATGCTGTCCCCCTTTTATCTGTATGACCGCTTTTGGTGATGAGGCGACCCATGCTGCCGCACGTCGTTTTGGTGCGAGTGCAACAATTGATAAACCTTTTGACCTGGATGAGATGATCGAGTTGGTTCACTCCACCTGTCTCCGGACTAGAGCGGAGAATTTACCGGTAAGGAGTCGATCATGAGGAGGATTAAGCATTTAGTTTTCCTTTTACTTGTCATTTTCATAGCAGTTGGAATAAATGGGTCATTATTAGCTCGGACAGCAGATGCACAGGATGCTGGGAAGGAAAACCTGCGGGAAACAGGGAGAGCCTTTCGCAGTGTTGCCAAGCAGGTTGGTCCGGCAGTCGTTTTTATCAAGGTGGAAAAAAAGCTCAGCCCGCGGAGTATGGGTTCAGATAGCTTTGGCGGAAACCCGTTTAGCGATGAATTCTTTCGGCGCTTTTTCGGTCAACCGCCACAGCAGAAAAGATCCCCTAAACAAGTTCCCAAGCACAATGCAGCGGGGCAGGGCTCTGGTTTTATCATTTCCTCTGATGGCTACATTATGACCAATAATCATGTTGTCGGGGACGCAGATAAAGTGACCGTCCAATTACTGGATGGAAGTGAATATGAAGCAAAAATTATTGGTACTGATCCTCCAACTGATGTTGCTTTGATCAAAATTGATGTGGATGAAAAACTCCCGGCTTTAAAACTGGGAGATTCCGATCAGCTTGAGGTTGGGGACTGGGTTTTGGCATTTGGTAACCCCTTTGGTCTATCTCATACCCTGACTGCCGGGATTGTCAGTGCTAAGGGGCGTAGTGGGATTGGCCTGAATGATTATGAAAATTTTATCCAGACCGATGCGGCAATCAACCCCGGAAACTCAGGTGGACCACTGGTTAATCTGGATGGTGAAGTTGTCGGAATGAATACCGCAATCTATAGTCGTAGCGGTGGTTATATGGGGATCGGCTTTGCCATACCAATCAACATGGCCAAGAGTATCCGGCAACAATTGATCAAGCATGGTGGCGTGACTCGTGGTCGCCTGGGAATTTATATTCAGGATTTGAATAAAGATCTGGCAGAGTCTTTTGGTATTGACCAACATGAAGGGATCTTAGTTGCTCAGGTCCAGGAAGATTCTCCGGCAGAGAAAGCTGGTCTGAAACAAGGTGATATCATCTTGAAACTGGATGGTGAAAGAGTCACAGCAGTTGCCAAATTCCGCAACAAAGTGGCAATGACCAGGCCAGGAAACAAAGTTGAACTTCTGGTTCTCCGGGATGGCAACAAGAAGAAAATCAAGACGATAATCGGTGCTCTGGATACTGATGAGAATGGTCATCCTGTCCGAAATGATAAACTCCCTGAACTTGGTATGAGTTTACAAAAGTTGACTTCTGATCTTGCCGAACAACTTGGCTATGAGGGTGTGCGTGGAGTTTTGGTGGCGGAAGTTCAACCGGGCTCAATAGCTGCCCAGGCAGGAATTCAGCGCGGTCATTTGATTGAAGAAGTAAACCGGATGGAAGTAGTAACTCCGGAACAGGTGAAGAAAATTATACAGGAGAGTGACAGAAAGACCGTCCTTCTTCTAGTGCGACAAGGGGATGCAAGCCGTTATTTGGCACTGCGGATCAAAAAATAGTCTGATGAGATCATCTGACGCTCTGCTCAGCGTTGGATAATCTCTAGGTTACTACGGTCATTGGCACTCTGCTCAGTGTCAGATGATCAGCGTAAGTTTTGTGGACGTTACCTCCTACGTTCATCTTGGGGAACCGGCAGGGTTCCCCATTTTTTTGTCTTTTTTTTGTCACAGAGTTATTTTTACTGCAAACTGCTGGCTTTTGTTTTATATCTGAGCGCAGCAAATGTATTCTGTCTGGTAAAACAGGAGATTTGAGATGAAAACAAAATTTTTGGCAGGTTTATTACTTTTGGTTCCGGTGCTTATTTATGTGATGCAGAATGGAACTTTAATTCCCATCCATTTTCTGCAATGGGAATATTCTGTTTCACAA
Source organism: Desulfuromusa sp. (assembly GCA_023145655.1). GTDB lineage: Bacteria > Desulfobacterota > Desulfuromonadia > Desulfuromonadales > Geopsychrobacteraceae > Desulfuromusa. The sequence goes on from JAGLDI010000105.1 coordinate 4,195, forward strand.
GCGCTGTTAGTTCTTTCCACTCTTCTTATCGGGGTTATTCTAGGACTTCTTCTCAGCTATGCCTGGCGGAATAAAGAGAAAAATTTACAGAAAAAAAACGAGAAGAAGGCCAAGAAGTTGAAAAAAACTGAAGAAAAATTAAAGAAACAGCAAGATAAACAACAAAAGGTAGAGGAACAAACCTTGGTTAATCAACCAGCAGACGCCGCTGACTCAAGTCAGGATTAGAACTTGGCCACCATCCCCATGGTGAAAAAATAGATTTCATGAGAGCCCCTACCCTCATCCCAGTGAAACATCCAGCATCATCATCACGGTAAATCCGAGCATTGTTCCAAAGGTGGCGGTGTCGGTATTCCCCCCACGTTGTGCTTCAGGGATAACCTCTTCGACAACAACAAAAATCATTGCGCCAGCAGCAAATGCGAGGGCAAAAGGGAGAATAGGTTGGGCTATAAAGACCAAAGCTGCCCCAGCAACCCCGGCGACAACCTCAACCAACCCGGAAAACTGGCCGAGCATAAAACTGCGATGTCGTGACAAACCATCACGGCGTAACGGGACTGAAACCGCCAACCCCTCAGGAAAATTCTGTATCCCGATACCTAGAGCTAATGCAATGGCTCCGGCCATTGAAGCTTCTGGAAAACCGGCACCGACCGCGCCGAATGCAACCCCGACCGCCAATCCCTCGGGTATATTGTGCATCGTGATTGCAAGAACCATCAGGGTGCTGCGTGGCCACTTGGTCTTGATCCCTTCCGCTTCCGACATGGGAAAATTAAGATGAAGGTGGGGGAGAAATTTGTCGATCAGGCGCAAAAATCCACCACCACAGAGAAAACCAAAGGCGACCACCAGCCATGAGGGGAGGAATCCTCCATTGGCCATTTCCAGCGCCGGAGCTAATAAAGACCAGAAACTTGCTGCAATCATAACTCCGGCAGCGAAACCAAGCATCGCGTCAAGAGTTTTTCGGCTTGGTTCCTGCTGTAGATAGACAGTTCCAGCTCCAAGAGCCGTTAATCCCCAGGTAAAGAGAGTTGCAAAAAAGGCTTGCAAGATGGGATTAAGAGCGAGAAAAGCATCGACCATTTTAAAATCCTTGGTAAATAATTTTTAGAAGGATAGTTTACGTGCTTCACGCAATATAACATGGATTGTAAAATAAGTACTTCAACGCTATGCTGCAAAGGGCTGTTGCCTTAATTGAAACAAACGGAGGTTAAGTATGGCAAAAACAATTTTAATTACTGGTGCAACCTCCGGCTTTGGGAAGGCATGCGCTGAGTATTTCGCAAGTCAGGGGTGGCAGTTGATCTTAACCGGTCGCCGTGCCGAGCGTTTGAAACAGTTAAAAGCAGAGCTGGGGAATTCTGTTCGGCAAATTATCACTCTGGATGTATCTGAGCGGGATCAGGTTTTCAAACAGTTTAAGGCATTGGCTGATGTCGATGTGTTATTGAACAATGCCGGGTTGGCATTGGGCTTGGAACCTGCTTGGGAAGTTGATATTGACGATTGGGAGACGATGGTTGATACCAATATCAAGGGGCTGATGTACTGCACCCGGGCCCTGCTGCCGCAGCTGGTAAAACAGAATAGTGGCCATATTGTCAATATTGGTTCAACTGCTGGATCATGGCCTTATCCTGGTGGTAACGTCTATGGTGGAACCAAAGCTTTTGTCCAGCAGTTCAGCCGTAATTTACGTGCTGATCTCCTTGGGAGTAAAGTCAGAGTGACGAACCTGGCTCCAGGAATGGCAGAAAGTGAATTTTCCGAGGTACGTTTTAAAGGTGATGTTGAATCCGCTGCCAAGGTTTATCAGGGTGCGGAGCCTTTGCGGCCACAAGATATCGCTGAAACAGTTTACTGGATCGTCACTCGACCGGCGCATGTCAATATTAATGCGATCGAGGTGATGCCTGTGGATCAAGCCTGGGGGCCGTTTTCTGTCCACAGAACATAAAACAACTGTTGCTGTATTTGAGTTACTAACGAATAAATTTTTATCGAGAATTGGATCAAATGAAAAAAAATATGACTATTTTAAACTGGCTGATGTGGACTGTTATTACCCTGGTTGTCGTGTCAAATAGTGCTTTTGCCGCCGACTGCCCTACCGATATTGTTGCGGTCACGAATCAAGATCCAAATATCTCCGTGGAGGTGCTGTCCTATCGTGTCAAGCCACTCACAAAATGTGAACTTGAGGTTGAGGCGCAGGCCTGGCTTTTGTTGCTGAAGAAAAAAGTGACAGAGGTCAGCAATGCTCAGGTGGCGGCAGTCTACGAGGATGAAGAGAGAAAAAAGGTAAAAGATAACCCTGGCAATAAAGAAGCTTTGGTGGCAACTGAACGAAAACCTGCTCAAGATGCCTCAGTAAAAAAAGTGATCAAAGCCGCTGAAGTTCTGGTGAAAAGTGAAGGTGGGTCAATTTCTACAGCAGATAAAACCCCCGCAGGGAAGGAAAAAGTTAAAATTGCATTGATTAAGTACTCCACAGTTTTAGTAGGGGAAAGAACTCTCCTTGTCGATCGTTTTAATGTTGTCTTGCACGAACTTGCAGCCAAGGGCGGTAAAAAAGATGAATATACGACTTATATCAAAGCCATATCCAACATCAAACTTGATGTGTCAGACACAAGTGCAACATGGATAGCAATGAGTAGTTGGTTAACGTCAGCAGAGGGTGGTTTTCGTTGGGCGGCTAACATCATTCAGTTTGTTGTTACGATGCTGGTGTTCTATCTGTTCTCAGTTGCTTCAGGAAGAGTCGTCAAGAAAGTATTCTTAAAATCGAATAAACTTTCAACCTTGTTGCTTGATTTTTTGCAAATCGGTGTCCGCAGACTAGTTTTACTGATTGGTTTATTTGTCGGTCTATCGGCTCTGGAGATCAATGTTGGACCGGTTCTGGCGATTGTTGGGGCGGCAGGTTTTGTCGTTGCTTTTGCATTGCAAAACTCACTCAGTAATTTTGCCAGCGGTATCCTGACGTTGATTTATCGACCATTTGATATTGGCGATCTGATTAATGTTGCAGGAACCCTTGGTACAGTTGAAACAATGAATTTGCTCTCGACGCAATTGAGAACACCGGATCATCAGTTGGTTGTTGTCCCTAATAATCTAGTTTGGGCTGATACCATTATCAATGTTACGGGAATCAGACACCGCCGTGTCGATCTGATTTTTGGTATTGGATACAGTGATGATATTGATAAAGCACAAAAAATTCTGGAGGAAATTGTAGCGGGGCATGAGCTTGTTTTGAAAAACCCTGAACCTATTGTGAAGCTTCATGAACTTGCAGATTCATCCGTTAATTTTATTTGTCGACCCTGGGTTAAACCGGTTGATTACTGGGATGTTTACTGGGATGTCACGAGGGAAGTTAAGCGCCGTTTTGATAGCGAGGGAGTTTCCATCCCCTTCCCTCAGCAGGATGTTCATTTTTACCGGGAAGCTATTGCAGCGGTTGACAGTAAATAGAAATAAAAGTCAGGATTGGCGACAAAAGAGGATGGCAGTTGAGTTCAATTTATCCGTAGATTAAGGGGCCTACCCCGCAGCTTGCTGCGGGGTAGTTCTTTTTCGACCACCCATTTGTACTGCCATTTTTGCAGCAAGTGAGTCCTGAGTTTAGCACCCAAAAGTCTCTTGCCCCCCTTGGTGGAAATTGCAGTTTCTTCTTCTGTAAACCGTGCCTCTGGGTGAGGAAGTAGATATTTAGCTTTCTACTGGTGGCTGAGCGAAGCCGAAGCCAAAACTTCCCCGTTCAGCTTCCCCTGCCCTTCAGCCCAGGAAAAATCAATGAGAAACTTATCCCCATTCTGCCGAGTGAAGATTCCTTTTTGTACCAATCCACCAGCAATCTGTTCTGCTTGCTCGGCAAGAACCGCCGGATTCTGATGCTTACCCCCGGTAGATTGCAGGTTGCTGAATAACCGATAACCGGTCACAAATGCACCACGGTCAATTTCCAGCTGAAAGTTAGCCGTGATATTTTCCAGAGAGAATAATGAACTTTCTGCCGCAGATTCTTTCAACAGGCTCAAATCTCCATTTCCTTTAATCTCCCCATTATCGGTACGCAGAGATAACTCTTCCAGAGTCAGGGTGACACCAGAATCTAGCAATTCGGTGTAAAATGCCAACAGCTGTAATTGTAATTCGAACGGGCTGCTTTGCTGGTCGAAAGCCTGTTGTTGTAGTTGCTCGGCAGTTTGCTGAATCGAGTCAAGTAACCCCATATCAATTCCCGACAGGGTCAACCTCAATCGTCCATCGCTGAGGGTTTCTCCTGCCAACAAAAGTTGGTCAAAATTTAATTCAGCAGTGCCGCTAAAAAGCCCTTGAGTTAAGTCAGTTTGTCCCCAGTATTGAATGTTCTGGAATTCAATAGCCAGCTTGTCATGGCCAACCAGCTGGAGTTTTTCCAGCTGAAGGGTTCCGTTACCCAGAGGAATATCCCGCAAATCTGTCATCTGGGTGGAAATTCTCAAATTGGCTAACTTCAGTTCACTCTGATCAGTTTGTTGTTGTAAGCTGTCCAGCAGACAGACAAAATTTCCCATTGTCAGATCAGCATTTAAATTCCACCCCGCACTGAATCCAGTAATTTCCAGGCTGCCGCCATTGTCCTGGAACTTAAGTGATGGAAGGATCAATCTGGATTTGGAAGCCCCCAGAAAACTGAAGTCGGTTGTCAACTGGAGTTGCTCAAGGGGGATTCTGGTCGCAATGTTTTTCGCCAGAGCTGAATCGGGTACAAGGGTGGTTATCATCTTCACGCCCCAAATAAAATGACGAATTTGATGATTAAATCTGACTTCTTCTCCCCTGATTCTGATAATTGTTTCTGCAGCCGATGTAAATAGTTTGCGTTGATAAGTTTTTATCTCAACCTTGATCAGTTCGGGCGAAACCTGGTTGATGGCAGTGACTTGGGCAGTAAAATGCTGCTCGGTTAGATAACTGCAATACCAGGTCAGCGTAAACAAGCCAAGGATGGTCAACACCATCAGGACGGAAAGGCTTTTTTTCATACTATTCTATCCCAAGCTGTGGAAGAAAACGGGATAAATCTTTTGGTAAGGGGCAATCAACCTCTATCCGTTGCTGACTGAATGGGTCGATGAAAGCCAGTTGTCGACAATGGAGAAATAAGCGCGGGAGTTTTCTCGGGCAGGGGCCCTTATAGCGCCGGTCACCATAAAGTGGATGTCCAGCATCAGCGAGTTGCCGTCGAATCTGATGCTGGCGACCGGTGTGCAGCTGAATTTCTAACAATGATACGGTGTCATTACTGATCAGGGTTTGGTAGCTGGTTCTGGCGGTTTTTAATTTTCCCTTGGCGGGGATATCACTCAATAGCTCGCCCCGACCTAAAAGCTTTCCCGCAACCAGAGCCAGGTAGGTTTTACTTACCTCTCCCTGCATAAACAGTTTTCCCAGTTCGGCACAACTTTTTTTCCCTTTGCCGAATAATACCGGCCCGGAAGTTTCCAGATCCAGTCGTTGCACCGGAGCTACTTGAAATTTGTCGCCTCGATCCGCCAGAAAGGTCATCACTTGGTCAGTCAGATTATCCCGTTCATGCCCCTTACCTTTGTGGATTGCTAACCCGGCTGGCTTGTTAACAATCAGGATCTCTCGTGATTCATAGAGAATATCCAGCTTCGGGCGAGAATTCTGCGGGGCAAACAGGAGTTCCTGAATTCGACTACTGTTAGGCAAAGCGATCTTGTCTCCGGCAGAGAGACAATCATCGGCAGCAACGATTTTATCTGCCCTGGTGATCTTTCCTTTTTTAAACAATTGCCGTAAATAACCTGCTGGGGCCACAGGGATGTGTTGCTGCAGAAATTGTTGGACAGTCAAATCAGTTTCTTCTTCGGTTACAATAAACACAGGCATGGTCAATCCTTTATCCCCATATCCCGATGCAGCTCTTTTCGCAACTGCCGGGCAATAGGGCCAACCTCACCCTGATTAATGGTAAAACCCTCCACCTTAACCACTGGAACGATCTCCAGAGAGGTAGAAGTAATAAAGACCTCATCAGAAAATTGTAAATCCTGCAGCTTGAATTCACCACTGATAACCCGCAAATTAAGCTTCTCTTCACACAGTCGCATAATGGTGGAGCGGGTAACCCCCTTCAGCAGTCCAGTTGAAATAGCCGGGGTAAAGACCCACGGTCCTCGACTCCAGAAGATGTTTGATGCGGCCCCTTCGCAGATATGATCCTTGTTGTTCAGCATGATCACCTCAAAAGCACCGGCAGCCTTAGCTTCAAGTTTCCCCAGCAGACTGTTGAGGTTACTGATTGATTTGATTTGCGGATTGATCGCTTCCGGAGCGTTTCTTCGTGTTTGCGCTACTTGCAGGTCAATCCCTTCCTGATAATAGCTTGCTGCAAACCCTTGAAACTCCCGGGCAACAATCAGGCAGGTCAGGTCACTATCCATATTTCGCTGAAAGCCAATCTCCCCTTTACCCCGGGTTATTGTGATTCGATAGTAGGCATTTTTCAGACCATTGCGTTCATTGAGTTCCAACAGGACCGCTTCAAGTTGTGACTGGGTCATGGTCAGTGGGTAGGAGAGTGCTTTGGCCGATTGTACCAGCCTCTGATAGTGCTGGGGAAATTGATAAAGTTGGTTTTCGACGGAGCGAAAACTCTCAAAAATTCCATCACCATATAAAAAACCTTGATCAAAAACTGAAACTTTTGCCATGTCACTTTGAACAAATTGACCATTTAAATAGAGATAACTCATTGCTTGATCCTGAAATTAAAAATCGATGTAAAGTCAAATTGACAGATAATTTTATCGTAAAACTCAATTTGGCGAAAGGGCAAAGAAGCAGGATATCGAATCATTGACATCGGCGCTATCTTTGCCTAGTGTCATGTCACGCATGAACTGTCGATCTTGCTTGCACTTTTGCCTGCCAACTGTGTTGTGACGTCCCCTGTATAGCTTTGGTTATGCAGTAAAAGTCACGCCTTGTTGACAGGCAAAATTCCAGCGCAATTTTCTAACCGTTCATCCCTGACACGACACTAGTATCGGGGGAGATTGAGCCATTTTGTCTTCCCCCGAGCTTCCCCTGAAAACCCAGCTTAAGAGCCCAAACAGGATATATTTTATGGACGTTATTGATCTGCGCAGTGACACTGTCACCCACCCCACTCCTGAAATGCGTACGGCTATGGCAACAGCGACTGTTGGTGACGATGTTTATGGGGAAGACCCGACAGTTAACCGGCTTGAAGCTGCAGCAGCTGAAATGTTCGGGATGGAGGCGGGACTGTTTGTGACCAGTGGAACCCAGGGTAACCTGATCGCACTGTTGACCCATGCCCCCCGGGGGAGTGAAATTATTGTCGGAGATAAAGCCCATATTGTCCTATACGAACAAGCAGGAATGGCGGCACTCGGTGGGATCATGCCCAGAACTCTTGCTGTTCAGGAAGATGGGACGCTGCTGCTGGATGATATCGAGCAGGCGATCCGTGGGGACAATGAACACTTTCCCCGCTCCAGAGTTATCTCCATTGAGAATACTCAGGGGACGGTCGGAGCGACCCCGCTAAGTCCGGAATATACCCGTCAGGTTGCCGAACTGGCCCATCAACATCAACTCAAGTTTCATATTGACGGGGCACGGATCTTCAATGCAGCAACAGCGTACAACGTCTCTCCAGCTGAAATTATTGCCGGTGCCGACAGTATAACTTTCTGTCTCTCCAAAGGGTTGTGTGCTCCGGTCGGATCTATTCTGCTTGGCAGCAAAGAGTTTATTAAAGAGGCACATCGGGTCCGAAAAGTTCTTGGTGGGGGGATGCGTCAGGTGGGGGTTCTTGCTGCAGCAGGGCTGATTGCCCTGGATAAAATGACTCAACGCCTGGCCGAAGATCATCTGAATGCTGCCTATCTTTCGGCACAGCTCAGAGAGGTTCCCGGGGTGAAGGTGATGAGTCAAAATACCAGCTTCGTTTTTTTCTGGTTGGAGGAGGAGGCCAGATTGAGCCCCGTGGAATTCACCAGAAAAATGGCGGAACAAAATGTTCTACTCAGTCCCTACCCGGGTTATGAACGTAAATTTCGGGCGGTTCTCCATTATTGGATTACCCGCGAACGGGTTGATGAAGCTGTTGCGGCAATGAAAACTATCTTGGGGTAGCTTTTGTTCCACCGTGACTGTCATTAAACGGCTATGTCCGGCTCAACAAACTTTATTTTTGCCATAATATCAATGGCAAAATATTATTCTTGGTCACAGAAAGGAAAGTCTTTATGAAGTGTAAATTTATTCTTCTGTTTGTTCTTGTCGCTTGCATGGGTGTTCCGGCGGTTTTTGCTGCAGAGAAGCCAACCAACCCCAATCAACAGACCATCTGGAACCTCTATGTGGATTCAAGGGAAGCCTATGCTATGAAGCAGCAATTGGGCAACCAGATGCTTTTTATTGACGTACGGGATCCAATTGAAATTATGTTTACCGGTTTTACCGATGTGGTTGATATAAATATCCCTTTCAAGCTGGCCAATGGCAGAGTCTGGAATGATAAGAAACCGGTTTTTTTGATGGAGGTTAATCCTGATTTCGAACCAGAGATTGCTGCAGCGCTTGAAGCACGTGGGCTCACCAAAGAAGTCCCGGTTGTCATTATGTGCCGTTCGGGTGGAACCCGTGGGGCCCCTGCAATCAAGTATCTGGAAAACAAAGGCTATAAACAGGTTTATGTCGTCACTGATGGTTTTGAAGGGGGAAAAGTCAAGGAGGGTGACAGAAAAAACTGGCGGTTAAAGAATGGTTGGAAGAACTCCGGGCTCCCCTGGAGCTACAAGTTGAACAAAGAAAAAATGTATTTTCCAACGAAGTAAAATAAACTTAACGATCTGGCGGGGATTGACCGATGGTCGATTTCTGCCAGTTTGACGTAGAAATCAACCGGTTGCGGCACTTGTCCCGGCCAGATAGCCTGTAGACCAGCACACCTGAAGGTTGTAACCCCCGGTCGGGCCATCCAGATCGATCATCTCTCCGGCAAAGTAGAGGTTTGAGATCTTTTTTGAATGCATGGTCCGCATATCGATATCCTGCAGAGAAACCCCTCCCGAGGTGATGATCGCTTTTTTGTAGCCATCGACACCGCTGACAGTTAGCACTAATCCCTTAAACAGTGACAAGAGCTGAGTCCGTTCGGCTTTGGTGACCGAATGACATTTTTTCTCCGGGCTGATCCCCGACAGGCGAATAAACAGCGGAATCATTGCTTGAGGAAGGAGATTTTTTAGCAATTTACGAAAATCTTTATTGCTGTGGCTGGCCAGTTCACGTTGCAACCGTTTATCAAAAAGTTCAGTTGTCACTGCCGGTTTTAAATCAATCAACAACTCAACATTCCCCTGTTTCAACGCATCCCGAACCTGTGCACTCATGTCGAGTATGATCGGTCCGCCGATTCCGGTTCGGGTAAAAAACGCTTCGCCAAAACGTCTGGCTACTGTCTGATTGTTTTGTCGAACTGAAATCTCGATATTCTTCAAATTAAAGTCACAAAGTTCACTCGTCCAGTTTTCAGATAGATGGATTGGAACCAGTGCCGGTTCCGGTGTGACCAGCAGATGACCCGATTGTTTCGCCCACCGATATCCATCCCCGGTGCAGCCCGTTTCGGGATAGGATAGCCCCCCGGTAGCAAGAATAAATTTACTGGCTGAAAAACTGCCCGCTGTGGTTTCAACTATCGTCAACTTGTTTTCAGCACTTTGGAGCTTGCAAACTGTACAGGAGGTGATCAGTTCTACACCCGATTCAGTGATGAAATGATCCAGAACTTTCTGCACATCCCCGGCGTTCCCCCTCTCCGGGAAAACCCGCCCGCCCCGTTCAGTTTTTAGCGGTAAGCCACGTTGTTCAAAAAAACTGATCGTATCCGGGACACCGAAAGTATAAAGTGCAGTTAGTAAGGTTTTCCCGTTACGGCCAAAGGCTTCACTGAGCTTACGAGGGTCTTCTTCTGCATTGGTGACATTACAGCGCCCTTTGCCGCTGAGGAGAAGTTTGGCTCCACAGCGCCGGTTCTTTTCCAGCAACAGAACCGATACCCCCTGCTGAGCAGCGAATCCAGCAGCAAAGATCCCCGCCGGGCCACCCCCGATAATTATGATATCGTAGTGCTTCATTTGTAAATTATTCTTCCTAAGTAAGCTTGTTGACATCTCTGTGTAAAATGGAAAACCGGTAGTTCAATGTATCTTTGACCTGTTCCGCCTGAGTTATTTCAAACTCTCCCGCCGCGATCTCTGGAAAATAGCGATCACCTGCAACTTCGATATC
>JAGLDI010000106.1 GCA_023145655.1 Desulfuromusa sp.
GCATGAAACGTCGAGTGATGATTGCACGTGCCTTGGTGCATCAACCAAGGTTATTGATTTTAGATGAACCTACCGCAGGGGTTGATGTTGAACTGCGCCACGGTTTGTGGGAATTTGTTCGTGAGATTAACCGTCAAGGGACAACTATATTGCTGACAACCCACTATCTCGAAGAAGCAGAAGAGATGTGTGATCGGATTGCCATTATGAACCATGGTGATTTGATTGCCCTGGAAAAGACTCACGAACTGGTTCGTCGCCTATCCAATCGGCAATTACGTTTATGGCTGGTCGAACCGCTATCTAATCTGCCCGCAGGGTTGGAAAACTGTAAACCACAGTTAAAGGCAGATGGGCGAATGTTGTTGCTCAACCTCCCGGCTGATATCAACGTTGGCTCGATTCTCGCCCAACTTTTCAGTCAGCGATTGCAAATTCGTGATATTGAAACCGACCAGAGTAGCCTGGAGGAGGTTTTTATCCAGTTAACCGGGATGAATGGGGGTCCGAATGGACTTTGATCTCAAGCAACGTTTTTATCCATGGCTCCCCTTTTTCACCCTGCTACGCAAGGAGATTCTCCGTTTCTGGCGAGTTTCGACCCAGACACTCCTGGCTCCCATTGTAACTGCTGGCCTTTATCTGCTGGTTTTCGGTGCAACTTTGGGAGATCGTTTGAGTATCGTTGAGGGGTTCAGTTATGCGCAGTTTGTTATCCCGGGATTGATTATGATGGGAATTATCAATAACTCCTTTGCCAATACCTCGTCATCACTGTTTATGTCACGCTACCTCGGGGGGATTGTCGATTTACTGGTCACCCCGGTCAGCCCGCCGCAGTTTATTATGGCCTATACCTTGGCGGCAATGCTCCGTGGTCTGTTAGTTGGTTCTGTGGTGTGGCTGATCTCAACCATGTTTGCCATTCTCCCCTGGGAATCTCCATTACTGGGGATATTGATGGCTATGTTGGCAAGTTTCATGTTTGCACAGTTTGGATTGATAGCAGCAATCTATGCGCAGAGTTTTGACACCATTTCCATGTATACCAGCTTTCTGATTATGCCATTAATCTTTCTTGGTGGAGTGTTTTACCCCATTTCCATCCTTCCGGCACCATGGGGAAGTTTTTCACACCTGAACCCGCTATTTTACCTGATTGATGGTTTTCGTCATGCCCTGATTGGTTTTGGTGATACCAGTTATCTGGTTGCTTTCGGCTTTAGTGGCGTGCTTGCCGTTATTTTATTTATCTGGGCGGCGTGGTTGATCGGTCGGGGACATCGTTTAAGAGCTTAAACCTGAATAAGTTGTATTCAAGGGGTGGAGGAAGAATGGCAGATCATTTGATTCGGGTGGTCAGTCCCGATGGTTTATTTCGTGCGGCGGCTGCGGTCACAACAGAATTGGTTGCCACTATCTGTGAAAAACAGCAGACTGATTTTACCGCAACGGTGGCACTGGGACGCCTGTTGACCGGTGGGGCTTTATTGGGTTGTTTGCTGAAAGGAGAGCAGCGTCTTGCTCTGGTGATTGAGGGGAATGGACCTCTGGGGAAGTTGAGTGTTGAAGCCGATGCCAAAGGGAGAATTCGCGGAACAATTCGCAACCCGGTTGCAGATTTGCCCCCGGACGGGGATCATTTTGATGTTGCCGGGGCAATCGGCAAGGCAGGTTTTCTCCATGTCTGGAAAGACCTTGGTTTAAAGAAGCCCTATCAGAGTATGGTGCAATTACAAAGCAGTGAGGTTGCTGAAGATCTGGCTTGGTACCTGACTAGTTCAGAACAGATCCCCTCAAGTATCGGGTTGGGGGTAGAGCTTGGTGCCGAAGGGCAGGTTGCCGTTGCCGGGGGATTTTTAGTTCAATCCCTTCCCCCGGGAGATATTGGGCAGGTTGAGGTCTTGGCTGAGAGGATAAAGAAATTGCCACCAACGACCAGTATGCTACGACAGGGGTTGTCCCCTGCGGAAATTCTTGCTCGAGTATTTGGCTCAGCAGAATTTCAGGTGGAGCAGAAGATCCCCCTCAATTTTTTTTGCCCCTGTAACCAGCAGCAGATAGAGCAGATGTTGATTGGCCTTGGTCGCCAGGAGCTGAGCTCTCTTCGTGACGAGCAGAACCCCGTTGATGTCGTCTGTGAATATTGTCGCAAACATTATAGCTTTGACCGTGAGCAGATGGGTAGATTGATTAAATTGGCAAAATGAGGTTAGTAGTGTCTTGCGGTTGGTTTTTGTTGCCAGCGTCATATTCTGTTCAATGTAAAAATAAAAAATATAAGTTTAAATAGCAAAGATCAGCGCAAAAAACGCTGTAATATTAAACAAAAAGTTGATTTTTTTAAATCCCTTAATTGCATACAGTATACGGTATTTTGCTTGACAAATTGGGGAAATTATCCTAGTTTTTCAACGCTGCGGGGTGTCCTGTTAGCTCTCAAGCACAGCTGAACAGTTCAATCTCTTCTAAGGAAGGAGCAGTTTTTATGCTGGATCTTTATTTGCCGATTCTTGTTGTTATGGGAATCGCCTTAGCTTTTGCAATCGGATCGGTGGTTTTATCCCGACTGGTCGGGGTGAAGAAGCCCAGCGAGGTCAAGTTGGCGCCGTATGAATGTGGTATGCCTTTGATTGGCACGGCCCAGGATCGTTTTTCCATCAAATTCTATATTGTTGCGATGCTTTTTATTCTTTTCGATATTGAAGCAGTTTTCCTCTATCCCTGGGCGGTTATGTTCAAGCGCCTTGGGGTTTTCGGTTTTATTGAGATGGGAGTATTTATTGTCATTCTTCTCGTCGGCTTTATCTATGTATGGAAAAAAGGAGCTCTGGAATGGGAGTAGAGCAACCCAAGACACTCGGTAGCGGTTTTGTTACCACGAGTCTGGATAAATTGGTTAACTGGTCGCGAGCCAGCTCGATGTGGCCGCTGACTTTTGGTTTGGCATGTTGTGCTATTGAGATGATGGCAACCGGTGCTGCACGGTTTGACCTTGACCGGATGGGGATTCTGTTCCGCGCTTCACCACGTCAGGCAGACGTCATAATTATTGCTGGGACGGTCACAAAAAAAATGGTGCCAGTTATTAAAACCGTTTACGAGCAGATGCCAGAGCCAAAATACGTTA
>JAGLDI010000107.1 GCA_023145655.1 Desulfuromusa sp.
ATCGCTTGAACTGGTAGTGAGGTGAGTGCCAGCACCAACAGAACAAAGACCAATGCCAGAATATCTTTTTTGCTTAAATACATAATTTACTCCACACTTTACATTTATGAACAAATACATTGATTCAAATAGCATGATTTGTATTTGAATGTATACATAAATTTAAGTTAAGTAAAGAAAATTAATAATTAGTGGTTGATCATCGGTTTAACCGGAACGACAATTGGATTTTTTGAAGGATTAAGGGGCGGAGAATTGCAACTGAGTGTAAATCAATCTTCGCCTTGCACTCGCAGCTTCGAAAACGTTTTTTAATACCCTGCTATATCCCGTTTTTTCATCTCTTTTTTAAGCAAAAGTTTTCTCGCTGAGTTTGACCGATAGCTGGCTAATAGCTGTTTAATGATGTGATTGTGAAGTTTTGGTAACCAGAGAGTGAACCAGATATCTGGGGTTTTAGGGTTTTTTAAAATAGCCAACCGGAGGTTGGGTCGTTGATTCCACCGGTTGTGCCGGGCAACCAGGGAAATAGTTTCGGCACTCGCCGTTGCTTCACGGAGAAATTGGTAGATGGCAACCTCTTTAAGTCGAGGGCTGCCAAGACATGCCTCAAATATTTGTGTCTGCCCCTCTTTAAGCAATTCTCCCACAATAGTTGCAGTCCCTCTGCGGGCCAGGGTTATTTTGTTGCCAAGGGGAGTGGTTGGTAGTCGCTGCAGAACAGCCCGCTCCGCGGCAAGTTTCTGGTCCGGGGTGACCCCGGGTAAAAAACAGAGATCCAGTAGTTCAAACAACCTGAGTTGCGGTAACAGGTTTCGTACCAGAGCTCCTGAAGTTGCAGGGTTTTTGACCACCGCCAGCAGCAGTTGATGACTGAGTGACGGCTGCTGTTTTTTGTACAGAGAGTTGATCAGCGCTGCGGATAGATCGCGACGTTTCAACAGGATAAGCAGATGATCTTCGCCAATTTGAGGGTTTTTAAGCAGGGCTTGTAGATAGTCTACGTCGGGATCCAGAAGCAGCTGAAAAAGTTCATCGCTACTTGCCGTCAGTCCGGTCAGGTGTTTTTTTGCCGTATTTGCATCAAAATTTTGAGTTGACATATCTCTTATCGCGATCAGGTGGTGAGGATTTTATTTTTCAAGATGAGCAACTTGGAAGAGAGTTTGACTTTTTCTGCAATGTTCTTAAGTTCTGTTAAACATCTGCTGAGATCTTTAGTCGCCCTGCGGTTTGAAGCTACTCTCCCAGGCGATGTTGTGTTGAATAGGGTTCTAATTGTTGGTTTCCTGAACTTAAAATCTTCTCTTTTTGAACACTTCGCAGTTAAATTTTAACAAATATTTGCAAAAATAGGGGAATTGTTTCATTGTTCATTACTGGGAGCCTGTCGGACTAACCATGAGCCGACTGCAAATTCGGTTGTTTGGCCCATATTTCGACTCCTTTTTGCCCCATAGCTATGGCTATGAGCCTGCAAACGTGTCGAAATCTGTTCTCAAATCTCCAAATTTTCGCTTCGTCCCGTATAGTCCGACAGACTTCTAGCAACCTGTCTGACTATCAATGGACTGGCTGCACATCCGACCGTTGGGGTGATTTCACAAATACTTACCGGAAAGAAATAAAATGACTTTTATCGAACAACCACTGCTTATTTTTGATGGTGCCTGCGGAACCAGTTTGCAGTTGATGGATATTTCTGAAAAAGAGTGGTCGGGGTGTGAGGGATGTAATGAAGTTCTTAACCTTTCCGCTCCTGATCACATTATCAAGTTTCACTCAAGTATGCTTGATGCTGGAGCTATGGTTCTGGAGACGGATACCTTTGGTGCCACAAGGGTGGTTCTGGCGGAATATGGTCTGCAGGATAAGGTGAAAGAAATCAATATTCGTGCTGTTGAAAATGCGCGGTTGGCGATCGCTGGCCGGGCCGATAAATATATTGCCGGGTCGGTCGGGCCGGGAACCAAGCTGCCATCATTGGGGCATATCGAGGTGGAAGAATTAGCTGCGGCGACGCGGGAGCAGATCGAGGCACTGTTAGAGGCCGGGGTTGATTGCCTGATTGTCGAAACCTGTCAGGACCTGCTGCAGACCAAGACCGCTCTGGTTGCCGCCTTTGAAGTTCTGGAACGTTCCGATTATGCTATTCCAGTGCTGGCTTCGGTGACGATTGAACAGCAGGGAACCATGCTGGTCGGTTCCGATATTGCTGCAGTGGTGGCGACTCTGGAACCTTTTCCATTGTTTTCCCTCGGGCTCAATTGCGCAACTGGACCACAGGATATGATGTCGCACATTAATTATTTGAGTGAAAATTGGCCGCAACGTATTTCTGTGATACCGAATCAAGGGTTACCTGAGGTGGTTAACGGGCAGACTCACTATCCTCTTAGTCCGAATGATTATGCTGAACAGATGGTTCAGTTTGTGGTTAACCAGGGGGTCAGTATTGTCGGCGGTTGTTGCGGAACCAGTCCTGCCCATATTACTGCTCTGGTGAAACGTCTTGATGGTGTCCAGCCGAAACAGCGGGAGGTGTCAGTATGAAAGCCTCTGTTTCCAGTCTTTATCAGTCTGTTGAACTTCATCAGGAAATTCCACCTCTATTGATTGGTGAACGGTGTAATCCCAACGGTTCTAAGGCTTTCAAAGAAGCACTTTTGGCGGAAGATTGGGATGGTTGTCTCAAGGTTGCCCTGGATCAGGAGGCCCGTGGCGCACAGGTTCTGGATCTTTGTGTTGCCTATGCCGGGCGGGCTGAAGCCGCAGATATGCTGCAATTGACCAAGCTGTTTGCCGGTTCCTGTAAGGCGCCGTTGATGTTTGATTCAACCAGTCCGGACACTCTGGAACTGGTATTGCCACTCTATCCGGGACGGGCGATCATCAATTCGATCAATCTGGAAGATGGCGGTGCAAATCTGGATCGTATCTGTCGTCTGGCGAAAAAATATGGTGCAGCGGTTGTGGCACTGACAATTAATCTTGAAGGGATGGCCCTGACCTGTGAAAAGAAGTTAGCTGTTGCCAAAGATATTTATGAGTTGGCAGTCAATAAACATGGTTTGCGTCCTCAGGATATCCTTTTTGATCTTCTCACTTTTACCGTTGGTTCCGGCGACGCAACCATGCGCGATGCCGCAATTGAAACTCTAAAAGCGATTAAGCTGGTCAAGCAGGAGCTCCCCGGCGTTGGTTTTACTCTGGGAATCAGTAATATCAGTTTTGGTCTCAGGCCAGCGGCACGAAAAGTTCTCAACTCGATCTTTCTTCACGAAGCGGTCGAAGCTGGACTGAATACCGCGATCGTTGATGCGGCTAAAGTTCTCCCTTATGCAACAATTAGTGAAGCGGATCGTAAAATTTGTTTTGACCTCTTGTTCAATAGACATCCCGACGCCTTGATGGCTTTTATTGACTATTTTGAACAGGCTGTTGAGCAGGATGATGGTGAGGATGAAGAACTCCTTAAGCCCGAAGAGCTTTTACATCAGAGAATTCTCAAGGGGGATAAAGATGGGCTGGAAGATTTACTCACAACTCTGCGCGGACGTTGGCAGCCTTTGGATATTATCAATAATCTGCTGGTTCCGGCGATGCGTGAAGTTGGTGAACTGTTTGGCCGTGGCGATCTGCTGCTGCCGTTTGTGCTGCAGTCAGCAGAAGCGATGAAGCAGAGTGTTTCTCTGCTGGAACCTTACATGGAAAAACTTGACGA
>JAGLDI010000108.1 GCA_023145655.1 Desulfuromusa sp.
ATCACATCAGTGGTCTGTTCCAGGGCCAAATTGATCGAGTCAGCAACGCGACTGAGAGACTCTGTTTCGCTGATCTGTCTCAGATGACTGCCGGGGTGAAAGTTGAGATAGATCAAGCCCAGTTGTTGACAGCGTTGCAGTTCATCAATAAAAGCATTGCGTGATTTTTCCAGCTTCTCAGTTTCGGGATGACCAAGGTTGATCAGGTAGCTGTCGTGGGGGAGAATCTGCTCTGGTTTGAAGTTATGTTTTTGACAATTTTGCTTGAACTTTTTTATTACTTCGTCGGTCAGGGGAGCTGCTTTCCACTGTTTCTGATTTTTGGTAAACAGGGCGAAAGCGGTTGCGCCGATCTCTATGGCGTTAAGTGGGGCGTTGAATACACCGCCTGAGGCACTGACATGGGCTCCGATATATTTCATGATAGAACAGCTCTCTTTCTTCTCAGGATATGAATTTCTCCGCCCGGTCAATCAGCCAGCGGGCAATACTTCTTTTCGGCGGCAAAGTGGGTAGCTGATCAAGTTTACACCATTTGGCATCGGCGAGTTCCTGATCATTTAATTTTATTTCTCCACCGGCATAATCGGCGACGAACCCGCACATTAACTGGCTGGGGAACGGCCATGACTGACTGCCGATATAACGGATATTTTTGATCTGGATGTTGGTTTCTTCAACTGTTTCCCGCGCCATCGTCTCTTCCAGACACTCCCCGAATTCGACAAAGCCAGCAACTAAACTATAGCGGCCATCGGTCCACTCCGGTTTTCGGGCAAGGAGGATTTCGTCACCCTTAATAACAAGTCCGATGACACAGGGGTGAACCCGTGGGTAATGGCTGGCATTACAGTGCTGACACTCTTTACCCCATTCCCCTTTGAGCCGGGTCATTTTTTTTCCACAGGTGCTACAAAGTTGACTGTTATCTTCCCAGTGAAGGATCATCTGGCCCATTCCTGCTAGCGAAAGCAAGGCAATCGATATGTCTGGTTTTGCCGCACGAAGCGGCTGTCGATGCAGTTGCGGCGGCAACTTCATATCCTCTGGGATGTGTAATAGTCGACAGGGTCGATTCCGCCATTGTCCGATATAGAGTGGCGGAAAGGTTGTTGTTTGGAGAGGGGAATCACCCTCTGCCAATTCGGGACCCTGTGGGGTGCTAACAGTTAAAAGATTCATCCCCTGTAGTGGTAGCCATACTCCATCCCCTCCAGGATCCTGATCGGGGCTTTTCAGTTGGAAATTATTCTTCAGACTGGCTCGATTGAAGGGGAGATCTGCCGGTAGTAGGTAATAGTCAGATGGCGTTTTCATCATTTATTTTTGCTCAACAGGGCATAGCGCAACAGAACAATCTGGGTTTTTGCATCAGTGATTGTTCCAGTGGATACCATTTCAAGTGCTGTGTCCAGCGTGACAACGATCGGTTCAATAAATTCATCCGCTTCATGCGCTGTTGCTGTTTGCTTCAGTTCAGT
Organism: Desulfuromusa sp.; assembly: GCA_023145655.1. Classification (GTDB taxonomy): domain Bacteria; phylum Desulfobacterota; class Desulfuromonadia; order Desulfuromonadales; family Geopsychrobacteraceae; genus Desulfuromusa. The sequence continues at coordinate 1,482 of JAGLDI010000108.1, forward strand.
TGCGATAAACAGATGAATCCGTTCATTGCAAAATCCGACACTACTATAAACATAGCCGAGGGATTCAAGTTGGTTCGGGTGGTAGCCAACTTCTTCTTCAAGTTCTCGTTCAATACAGTTGGCCGCTGTTTCCCCAACTTCCAGACGCCCCGCCGGGATTTCGTAGATATAATCCTCTATTGCCGGGCGAAATTGGCGAATTAACAACAGTTGCCCATTTTGTAGAATCGGTAATGCAGCTGCCCCACCTGGATGGTGAATAATTTCAAAGTGTGCCTCTCTCCCATCTGGCATGGAGTGGGTTTCACGAGTTAAATCAAGAATTTTCCCCCGGTAGATAGCTTCTTCAGTTGTTTTGCTCAAAAGCCAAATCCTTTCATAATACGGAATAGTTCCCCTCTCCATGGAGAAGGATCAAGTGTAAGTATTCTGCTTCTTCAACCCAGCTGCTCCCGCAAAAACTTTTGCAAAGAACTATGATCCCCACGGTAGTCACAGTTCCATTCTGAATCGCCCCGGTCAACCAGCCAGGTATCGACAAGGTAGGTTTTTATCCCTATTGCCTCTGCCGCAAGGTCGTGATTAAAATCATTGCCAACCATCAGGCAATTCTCTGCTGCAACACCAAGGCGGTCGACAATTGCCTGAAAATACCCTGTTTGCGGTTTGCAATAACAGCTGTTTTCATAACTGGTCAGGTAGGTGAATGAATCTTCTTCAAGCCCTGCCCATTGCATCCGTGCCTGAATTATAAACCTGGGGAAAACTGGATTGGTTGCCAGTACCAGAGGAACCCCCTTCTCCTGACACTCTTTGACAATTTGCTTGGCTAACGGGATCGGTTGAACCCACTCACGCAACTCTTCTAGGTCATTTTGTTTGAATTGAGTCAGGCAGTCACGCATCATTGACTCAGGGATTGATAGCTCCTGACGGATTCTGGCATAAACCCTTTCCTCATTAGTTTTAGAACCATCCCCTGCGGTTTTAATCAGGTCATGAATAATCGCAAGCAGTACCTTTTCAAATTGCTTGGATGTGACTTTCTCGGCACAATATACTGCCAGGCTGCGGATATACTGGGCGATGAATTTATGCATATTTGCTTGCAGTAAGGTGCCATCAAGATCAAACAGGATCGCCTTAATCGCTCCTTTTTGCTCCGATTCCATCATGTCATACTCCTTCTTTGGTTGAAATCTACCAAGTAGCTCTTACCATAGTCAATAAAACCACGTCCAACATCATAATCCTGCTGAGAGACTTGACTACTGAGCAAATGGAGGCTAAAAGTTAGTTTTATCTCCGTCTGAGAGGAGCGCAATGAACGAATTCAGATCTGAAGTCAGGGAGCTGCAGATTGGTCAAAAGATTCGCGAACTCCGGCAGAAGCAGCGGATGACTCTGCAGGATCTTTCACAATCGACCGAACTATCCAAACCGCTGTTGTCGCAAGTTGAAAACGACCAGGTTATTCCGCCATTAGCAACTTTGCTGCGCATTGCAAAAGCTCTCAGAGTGCCATTGCAAACTTTTTTTGAGGAAGAGGATAATACTCAGAAATGCCTGGTTGTTCGTGCTGACGATGCTGGCCGGATGAATCGTCGTCCCAGCCATGGGGGTGCCCCGCAACCCTATTTTTATCACTCCCTGGCTTATGGAAAAAAACATAAACACATGGAACCTTTTCTGGTTGAATTTGATCCGGCTCAGACCGATCAGGCACAGCCGGTAAGTCATCCCGGAGAGGAATTTTTCTACATTCTTGAGGGTCAGGTTGAGTTGATGCATGGGACAGAGACCTATATTTTGAACCCTGGGGATTCTGTCTATTGGGATTCCAACGAGCCGCACCGACTCAGAGCATTGGGGACCCAAATTGCCCATGGAATTGCCGTTCTTTATCCACGAAACTAAGTACTCAGCACACCTTAAACCTTCGCATCTTGCTTGTTCTTTTGCGCATCAATTGCGTTACGATTTCCGCTGTATAGCTTTGGCTATGCAGCGAAAACAGCGCCTTGTTGATACGTAAAATTCCAGCGCAATCTTGCGAATGTTTAAGATATACAGAGCACTGGTTTCTGAATCAGAACCTTTTGTTACTTTATTCAGAGTTTCTGTATGGGCACTAACTAAGGTTGCCAATGTGCAACCTTGAGTTGTTCTGTTATGCTTGTAATGTTGGTATCTATAAACTTCTATCCATAAGATGAAAATTGATCAGGAGGCTTTTATGGCAAAAGTAGGTGTTATCCTTTCTGGCTGTGGTGTCTATGATGGTAGTGAGATTCATGAAACTGTTATCACCTTGTTGGCGCTTGATCGTGCCGGTGCCGAAGTTGTGATGATGGCCCCGGATATGGAACAGGCGGTTGTCAACCACTTGACCGGTGAGGCGGTTGAGGGTGCCAGCCGTAACGTTCTGGAAGAATCGGCTCGGATTGCCCGGGGTGAAATCAGTGATATTGCCACGGTTAAGGCTACTGATTTGGATGCACTGTTTATTCCCGGGGGCTTCGGTGCAGCAAAAAATCTCTGCGACTTTGCTTTTAAGGGGCCGGATTGTGGAGTTCAGCCTGACGTTGCCAGATTGATTCGGGAAATTGTTGCGGCAAAGAAACCACTGGCGGCTGTTTGTATCGCTCCGGCACTGGTGGCAAAAGTTCTTGGTGAAGACAACCTGGATCCGCAGCTGACAATCGGTACCGATGAAGAAACGGCCGGTGCGGTTTCATCGATGGGAGCGACCCACCTTTCCTGTCCGGTGAAAGAGTTTGTTGTCGATAGAAAAAATAAGCTGATCACTTCACCGGCTTATATGCTTGCAGGGAGTATCGGTGAAGCAGCGGCAGGGATTGAAAAAACGGTTAAAGAGTTGATGAAGATGATTGATTGAGGGATCTTTTTGCTGAAAAAATATCACTAGAAGTATTGTAGTAATCAACTAAAGCTGTTAAGTTTCATCCCACTATTTTTTAACCTAGTCATTTATTAAGGAGATTCTAATGGAAAAATATGTCTGTGTTGTTTGTGGTTATGTTTATGATCCGGCTGAAGGTGATCCCGATCATGGTATTGAGGCGGGAACCAGCTTTGCAGATATCCCGGAAAATTGGGTCTGCCCGCTCTGTGGTGTTGGCAAGTCTGACTTTGAACCAGCATAATTAGTCAGTTGTCTCATGCTTAATCTTCAAGGCTCGGTTGTTTAATGCAATCGGGCCTTGTTGTTTTTTGATCGAGAAGTTTTACAAACAGAAGGATACTTCTGTTTTCTCACCTTGCGTTAAATTAGTAGACCGGGATTCAGGAAGATGAAAGAAAACCATATTCGTAAGCCTGACTGGCTTAAAGTCAAATTTCCTGCGGGAGAAAGTTATGCCCGGATTGATCGTTATCATCGTCTGAATGGTCTTAATTCGGTTTGTCGCAGTGCCGCTTGCCCTAATCAAGGGGAGTGCTGGAGTCAGGGGACAGCAACCTTTATGATTCTGGGCACGATTTGCAGTCGTCATTGTCGTTTCTGCAATGTGGCCAGTGGCCAACTTGAACCGCCTGATCCTGAAGAGTCGCGGAAGGTGGCGAAGGCCATCTACGAGTTGGAACTCAACCACGCGGTTATAACCACTGTGACCCGTGATGATCTGAGTGATGGCGGCGCAAGTCAGTTTGTCGCTTTAATCAGAGAAATTCGTAAATTGACCAGCGAATGTAGGATTGAGCTGTTAATTTCAGATCTCCAGGGGAACTGGGAGGCTCTTTCCACTATCCTGACAGAAAAGCCAGATATCCTCGGCCATAATGTTGAAACGGTGCCGCGACTCTATTCGCAAGTGCGTCCGGAGGCTGAGTACCAACGCAGTCTTTCACTTCTGGCAGAAGTTCATCGGCAGGATTCTGAAATTATTACTAAATCAGGATTGATGCTGGGGATGGGGGAGACTGAAGAGGAGGTTCTTCAGGTGATGGCTGACCTGCGGGAACACCACTGTCAGTTGCTGACGTTGGGGCAATATCTGGCCCCCTCCCGTCACCATTTTCCGGTGCAGCGCTATGTAACACCACAGCAATTTTCTACCTATGCCGAAAAAGGGCTGGCTCTTGGCTTTGCTCACGTTGAGTCGGGACCGTTGGTGCGCTCTTCGTATCATGCTGAAGAGCAATATGATGCAAGTCAAAGGGGGTTGCATGGATAACTTCACTTTAGTACGTCCGGAATACTTGAATCATCATGGTTATCTGTTTGGTGGTGTGATGTTGAAATGGGTTGACGAAAATGCCTGGATGGCGGCCTCACGGGAATATTCTGGCCGCAATCTGGTGACGGTCAGTATGGATTCCTGTCGTTTTAAACATCGGGTTGAAAATGGATCTATCTTACGTTTCCACACCGAAAAAACCAGCCAGGGACGAACCTCGGCAACCTATAGTGTTGTGGTTTATGCCGATGCTCCCGGATCTTCAGAGGAAAAAGAGGTGTTCAGCACTTCAGTCACTTTTGTCCGTTTGAATAACCTGGGGCGACCTTGTGGACTCAATGCGGCAGAGGAGTAAGGGTTGTGCCTCAGCGGTGATTTCCCTGGGTTTTTATATGTATCTTAATGAGACGAAAATATTGTCTTGACCCCCTTTATTTTGCTGCGATTTATTGCGGTAAATAGATGACTGTTTTATACTTCTTTTTCTATTTCCCCCCCGCCAATATAACAACCGAATTGTGAGTATGAAAATGGCTATTATTGATAATGTTGGTCCCGAGTGGATAGAAACTCAATACCATATTTTTAAGGAGGATCCTCTCCAGCTTTCCGAGGAGTGGCGAGCATTTTTCCAGGGTTTTGAGCTGGGGGTGGAAAAAGATGACCCCCTGATGCCGGATCACAAACCTGCGGCTGTTCAACTGATGATTCAGCGTTATCGCGACATCGGTCATTTTTATGCCTGTGTTGACCCACTGACCCCTTGCGAACTGGATCATCCCAAGCTCCGGATTTCTGAATTCGGGTTGGAAGAAAGTGATCTACCGCGAACCTTTGCCACCAGTAATTTTCTTCTCCCCGAAGCGCCCCTTAAAGAAATTGTCGATGTTTTAAAGCAGACCTACTGTCGTTCTCTCGGTCTGGAATTTATCCACATTCCGGTCATTGAGGAGCGCAAATGGTTACAACAAAGAGCAGAAGAGTCCTGCAACCGTTCTAATATCAGTCGCGAAAAGAAACTTGCGACGATGAAAATACTGCTTGAAGCGACCAAGTTTGAGTCCTTCCTGCACCGTAAATTTGTCGGTCAAAAACGCTTTTCTCTGGAGGGGGCAGAATCGGTTATTCCCCTCCTTGATCATCTGATTGAAAAAGCTGCTGAGCTGTCAATGCAGCATGTTGTTATCGGCATGTCTCATCGTGGGCGGCTCAACGTTCTGGTCAATATCTTCAAAAAACCCCTGGAAAATGTATTTGCTGAATTTGCCGATAATGCCGGTTGTCAGATTGTCGGGGAAGGGGATGTCAAATATCATAAGGGATATTCAACCGATCGTTGCTTTCCCAATGGCTGTGTGCATGTTTCCCTGGCCTCGAATCCAAGTCATCTGGAGGCTGTCAATCCGGTGGTCGAAGGGAAATGTCGTGCCCGCCAGGATCGCCTGGCTGGAGATGGGGAGCAGTTGGTTATGCCGCTGCTGATCCATGGAGATGCCGCATTTGCCGGACAGGGAGTGGTTGCCGAAACTCTCAACCTGTCGCAACTGGCTGGATATAAAACCGGCGGGACTGTCCACGTGGTCATTAATAATCAGATTGGCTTCACCACGATGCCGGTTGATGCCCGGTCCACCTGTTATTCTACGGATATTGCCAAGATGTTGATGGCACCCATCTTTCATGTCCATGGCGATGATCCTGAAGCATTAATTCAGGCGGCAACCATGGCCATTGAGTTCCGGCAGAAGTTCCGTAAAGATGTGGTGATTGAGGTGATCTGCTATCGCCGCTATGGGCATAATGAGGGGGATGAACCATTTTTTACCCAGCCGCTGATGTATGAGAAGATTCGCAACCATCCACTGACTGCTGAGATCTACAAAACTCAGTTGCTTCTGGAAGATTTTACAGAACAGGAAATTCAGGTTGTTACAGACGAAATTGATAAAAATCTGGAGGAAGCCTTGAGTCA
>JAGLDI010000109.1 GCA_023145655.1 Desulfuromusa sp.
TTAACGGAGAGACGCAGAGAAGGAGAGATCGGAGAGAAGGTCAAAACATATAAATAGCCACCACCAGAGGTAGGCGCCTTTAAGCAAGATACCAAGAGCACCAAGAAAAAACAAAAATCTTTTTTTGGTTTTAAAACCTTAAAAACAGATTTTGATTTTCTCCGCGCCTCTCCGTCTCTCCGTTAAAATGCTTTTGATCGTGTTCTTCTTGGTGCTCTTGGCGTCTTGGTGGCTATACTGGTTTAGTTAAAAGGCTTCATTCTCCGTCCGCTCAATCACTTCCTGCTGCAGATCCGCATTCATATCGTTGAAATAATCGCTGTACCCTGCCATCCGCACCAGCAGATCTTTGTAATCCTCCGGATTCTCCTGAGCGGCTTGAAGTGTTGCCGTATCAACGATATTGAATTGAATATGGTGCCCACCGAGGGTGAAATAACTGCGAATCAGTTGTCCCAGTTTGACGATATCCTCATCCCGTTTCAACAGGCTGGGCAAAAAACGTTGATTGAGCAAGGTTCCACCCGACATGGTGTGGTCCAGTTTGGTCAGCGATCTGATCACTGCCGAAGGGCCGTGAGTGTCGGCACCATGCGAAGGCGATGTGCCATCGGAGATTGACTTTCCGGCAAAGCGACCATTGGGGGTGGCACCCATCACCTTGCCGAAATAGATATGGCAGGTGGTGGAGAGCATATTCAGATGAAACGTCTCTCCTTTGACATTTGGTTTGCCCTCAATTGCCCCGAGCAGATTCTGATAAACCTGCAGGGCTATATCGTCGGCATAATCATTATCATTACCGAAAAATGGAGTTTTGTTGATGATCGTCTGGCGGAGAAATTCTTCTCCCTCAAAGTCTTTTGCTACCGCAGCAAGAATCTTTTGCATGCTGAAAGTCTGCTTTTCAAAGGCGTGCGTTTTCAGTGTGGATAAGCTATCGGTGACGGTTCCTAATCCGGTACATTGAATGTAATTGGTATTGTAGCGCGGCCCGGTGTCATAATAATCTTTTCCCTTACTGATACAATCCTCAATCACTACCGAGAGGAATGGTGCTGGAGCGTACTTGGCAAACATCCGATCAATGTAGTTGCTGACGCGGATTTTGGTATCGACAATGTAGTTGAGCTGCTTGACAAAGGCGGCGTAGAGTTCTTCATAATTTTTGAAATCACGAGGATCGCCAGTTTCAATACTGACTTTTTTACCGGTGACGGGGTCGATGCCATTATTCAAGGTAATTTCAAGGATCTTCGGGACGTTCAGATAGCCGGTCAGAATGTATGCCTCTTTGCCAAAGGCACCGACCTCGATACAGCCACTGCAGCCTCCTTCGCGGGCATCACGCAGTGATTTCCCCTGGCGCATCAATTCAACAGTATAAACATCAGGGTTAAACACCGATGGATAGCCATGTCCCTGCCGAATTACTTTACATGCAGCATGGAGAAATCGGTCAGGGGTTTTACTGCTGATATGGACTGAGCTGCCCGGCTGGAGGATATGCAGCTCTTCAATCACTTCCAGCATGATGTAGGAGACATCACTGACCCCATCTTTTCCATCGCTGGTGATACCACCAATATTAATATTGGTGAAATCATTGTAGGTACCACTTTCACGAGCAGTAATGCCGACCTTTGGCGGAGCCGGATGGTTGTTGACTTTGATCCAGAAGCAGCAGAGAAGTTCCTTGGCCTGATCACGAGTTAAGATTCCTGCGGCAATGTCAGCCTTATAGAATGGTGCCAGATGTTGATCAAAATGACCTGGATTCATCGCATCCCAACCATTCAACTCAGTGATCGTCCCCAGATGGACGAACCAGTACATCTGAATTGCTTCATAAAAAGTACGTGGTGCCTTGGCCGGAACCCAGCGACAGACTTCAGCAACCTTTGTTAATTCGGCAGCCCGTTGCGGATCAATCTCCTCTCTGGCCAGCATTTCAGCAAGATCGGCATGACGTTCAGCAAAGACGATGGCCGCATCGCAGGAGATATCCATTGCTTTCAGTTCCTCGGCCTTGTCGGTTGCTTCGGGGTCATTCAGATAATCGAGGAAGGCAATTTCAGCTGCGATCTTCTGTTTAAAATCGAGCATCCCTTTCTGATAAATCTGCCCATCAAGAGCGGTATGTCCGGGCGCGCGCTGTTCCATGAACTCGGTGAACAACCCCGCTTCATAAGCAGCTTGCCACTCGGCGGGGACATGACTGAAGATCCGCTCTCGAATAGTTTTTCCCTGCCAGTAGGGGATCACCTCTCTGGCATAAGTATCAATATCTTTTTGACTGATGGTGTAGCGTTGCTGGTCGCGGGTGTTGAGAACGTGGAAGTCCTCAACGCTGTGACAGGTCAGTTCCGGGAAGGTTGGGATCGCTTTGGGGGAAGGCCCCCGCTCACCGACAATCAACTCATCATTTCCCAAGTAGAGACTCTTTTTTTTACAGTGGTCGAGAAAATTTAGTGCCCGTAGCATCGGGATTGAATATTTGCCATAATTTTCTTTGTAAAAGGCTGTTTCATGAAGAGCGCGTTCGATTGATAAGGTTGGATCAACTTCAACGCTGAGTTTGCGTAGACGTTGAATACGAGAGTTCATCCCCGGAGTTTTTGTCGTGTCGGTTTCCGGGTAGAAATTGCCCTCGCAGGCGGGCCTACGTTCCGGTATGCTTTTGATTTTATCGATGCTATTCATCAAAATGTCCTTTCCCTGACCCGTTACTAAAAACTTTAACTGATTTAGTTGGTAATTTTAGAGCAATTTGAGTGCCAAATACATAATATTTTTATTATTGATAACCTATTGAAAAAACAGTGGAAAGATATTTCTCTGGGGGGCTGTAATGAGAGAGGGCTCGATATTTTATGCTATAATGAATAGAATATTCAAATATGGATAAATTGTTATGTTATTATGAATTGTCTCGTTGGTATGATTTTTTGACCGCAAACCAGTTGATCAATAGAATGAAACCCAGTCCCAGGATGCTACCCACCGTAGTCATTCCACCGGAAAACCCCTCTCTGACCGTATCCATAATAAAAACCCCGAAAAAACAGGCAGCAATGACCGTATTTGCTTTGATTGTCCAAGTGACTTGGCTACGCCATGCCCAACTGAGGATATAAATATTGAAAAGTCCGTACCCTCCGGCAACATAAGAAAAGGTTTTCAACCATTGTGACGCATCGCTGCCAAAATTAATGGTGACTGCGTATAAGACAAACAAAAATGAGGTAATGACGCTAAAAATCGCGAATCCGTATAATAGAATTTTTTCTTGTGTTTTCATTTTATGACCTCGTATTTAGGAGATGACGCTATGTTGGAGGAAGATTAACAAAAAAGATGATGAAAAGCCATGGAGAGGTTTCTCCTTTTCTCTGCGGGGAGCTTTTAGACATCAAATTCGATTGACAATCCAACCCCCACCTCTTGAAGGGGGATAACGTGCGCGAGGGCAATTTTTGCAGAAAGGTCGGTGCAGTGACAGGCGTGTACGGCACCTGGTTGAAGTGCTTTCAGGTAGGCGAGGGTTCCTTTCAACTGGTGTGCGGGGGGATTCAACAGGTGGAACCCGCCGATAATATCAACGATCCGGTGGTCACTACACACCTTTTTGGCATACTCAATAATATTGCAGATACCGGCATGGGAACATCCGGTAATAATGATCAGTCCGTCGCGAGAATGGTAGACGAGGGCAGAGTCATCAATAACCTGATCATCCTCTTCCGCCCCCTCTTTTCGACCAAAGGTCAAATTTTTTTCAAAATCATTCCGTCGGGGAATTTCTCCCAAAAATGTCAATTTTGAGCTGAGAGCTTTTGGTTGAGCACTTAATTGGAGAGGAAAGTGCCTCGCCAATTTTTTCTCTGAAATGAGACAGCCGACTTCTTCATAGCCTTCACCGCTCACACTGACAAAAACCTCAGGATGAGCCACCAGCGTAGGGCGTTTAAAGGGGCGTTGTTCAATTTGTAATTCAGTAAAGTACCTAATCAGTGGTTCAAGACCCCAAGTATGATCAAGGTGGTTGTGTGAAAGAACCAGGTAATCAAGAGTCGTCAAATCTTTTCCCATTTTAAATGCGTTTTTGAGGAAGATATCTGAATACCCGGTATCAAACAGAACCGTTGTTTCTTCATCCTCTATGAGGAGTGAAAGGCCTGGTTCAGCAAGAAAATATCGGTCAATCAGGGTATTATTGTCAACCAGTACTGTGATTTTCATTATTCCTCCCATCAACTTTTAGCCACTTCCAATATTTCAAAAGATCCACCCATGCCGATCCAGGTCTATCCGTCCGTTTTGGTCAAATGGTAGCCCTTCCGCTTTCAATAGGTCATGCTGCAGAATATTTCCCTCGCCATCAATACGTGGACTGACTTTGCCTTGGCTGTTTATCACTCGTTGCCAGGGAACATCGTTGCCAGCCGGAAGGGCTGCCATAGCAAAACCGACAGTTCGAGCGGTGCAGCCAATTTTTTTTGCTATCCAACCGTAAGTGGTGACCTGACCGACAGGAATCTGACGGACTAGATTGTAGATAGCTGAATAGAGTGGGGCGCTCTCGTTTTTGACCATTTATTTATTTCGGCGATGAAGTCGGACGGTTTAAAGTTTGTTTATTTTGGTAACGTAAAACGATAAAAATAGCCAGAAGAAATGTAGACCCGATGGCGGCAAAGAGAAAGCCGTGTTTGAAAGTATCCTGAAAGGCGTGGCTGGTTGCCTGTAGTTGCTGAACCTTTCCGAGCATCAGTTTGGCTTTAATGACGGCTGTTTCAGGATCTGTTCCCAGTCGGGCAGCCAGTTGTGGAAGTTGCTGGTGCAGGTGAGCGGTGTTCTGCATCACCGAGATCCCTTCATAGTGGACAGTGGTCGCTTTGGTCAGGGTATTGGTGGCGATGGCTGTTCCCAGACTCCCGCCAACAAAGCGTAAATAATGCATCAGGCTGACACCGAGAGCCATGTAAGGACCAAGATTTTTCAGTGCCAGTGCGGACAGAGGGGCAAAGAACGATCCCAGACTGATTCCCAGAGGGATTGTCAGCAGGGCGGCTCTGACCGACGGTGTGTAATAATTGAGCGAAGGGAGGAGGAAGAAACTTGTGACCAGATAAGTCAGAGTCCCGACCAGAAGGATTTTTTGTGCGCCAAAACGATCACTCAGAATACCTGCTAAGGGTGAACAAATAGCAATAAAGACGGCAAATACCAACATATGTAGACCGGTATCAAAAGTACTTAAATGTTTGAGATTTTCATAGTAGAGGGGAAGCAGATAAAAAATTTGATAGATCGAGAGACCAAGGACAAAAAAATAAAAACCCATTGAGAGGGTGTAAACCCGGTCACGAAAGATACGCACATCGATCAATGGTTGTTTGCTGAATATTTCGCTGAGCAGGTAGAGGAGGAATAAGATTGCCGCACTAAAGCCAAGCACCCCGATCAGGGTTGATTGTCCCCAGCCCAGCTGTTGCCCCTTTGAGAGAAGAATCAGCAAGCTGACGGTAAATCCTCCAAGGAGCAGGTAACTACGAAAATTAAACTGGAGTTTGGCCTCTTTTCCTGCCAGACGCGGTAAAAAGAAAGCTGCAGCGATCAGATTGAGTGTGCCGATTGGCAGATTGATGTAAAATACCCAGCGCCAGTCAAGGTGCTCAGTGATCCAGCCACCAACAGTTGGTCCCAGAGAGGGGGCAAAGCTGACCCCCATGGCGTAAATTCCCATAGCCAATCCCCGTTTTTCTGGTGGATAGATGAGAAACAGGATGGTTTGTGCGCTGGCCATAATGAAGGCCTCGCCAATTCCCTGAATCACTCGGGCGGTGACCATCTGTGAAAGGGTTCCCGCCAATCCACAGAAGGTACTGGCAAATGTGAAAACTGCCAAACCAATGAGAAATAATCGTTTCAGACCGAGGACACTCCCCATACTGTGGGTTAACAGCAGAGCGACTGCAGCAGCAGTCATGTAGGCGGTAATGACCCATTGGACACCATAAAGGTCGGTTGCCAGGGGACCCATCATTTTTGGAACCACAACATCAACAACTGTGGTATCCAGAATGGCCATAAACGAACCGGTCATAACAATCAGGGTCAGCAGAGCACGGAAACCTGGTGTAATGGATTCAGCAATAGTTTGTTCTGGTGTTTCCATTAATCTTTCCGACGCTGAATTTCTATTTCACCACCCAGCCCGATGCGCAATTTTTCCAGAGGACCTTCGGTGATGCGGATGCGTATCGGAATTCGCTGCGCCACTTTGGTAAATTCCCCGGCAGAAATATCTCGTGGTGCCAGTGCAAATGTAGCGGCTGAAGCGGGCAGCACTTGTTCTACTTCTCCCCGCCATTCCTGATCTGTATAGGCATCAATCCGGATCAAAGCTTTGTTTCCGGATTCAACCCCACTGAGCTTATTCTCTTCCAGCAGGGCAATAATATAGAGATCCTGGGGGTTGACCAAAGCTAGTACTGGTCGACCCGGGGCAATACTTCCACCTTGATTAATAAAACGTTTTGCAACCCGACCCGTCAGGGGGCTTCTCAGTACGGTATTGTTTAAGTCACGATGGGCATTGTCGAGTGTCGCCTGCAGTTGTTCAATTTTTGCCTTGGCAGCGGCGAGTTCACGATCAAGTTCCAGCAACTGCTGTTGCCGGGTGATGGAAATTTGTTGCTGTATTTGTGCCGCCTGTTTAACTGGGTCAAAAGCTTGCTTGTTCCGCTGTAATGCAACTAGATCCGCCCGGGCTGATTCCAGATGTGTGGTCAGTTCCTCCAGCTTCTGTCGGGGGATCACTTGCTGCTCAAAGAGTCTGGTCAGCCGTTGTTGATCTCGTTGTAACTGGGTAATCCTAGCCTGCAAGCTGCTCACTCGGGCAGTCGCTGCTTGTTGTTCCTTCCTGATTCGGTCAATATCTTGAGTTGTCAGGTTGGTCTGCAGTTTTAGCTCCTGCTCCAACCGTTGCCGTTTTAACTGGAGGGCTTCCTTTTTTTCGCTGGCAAACTGGGTTTCTGCTATCAGTTTATTAACTGTTAACTGATAGTGCTGCGGGTTAATTCTGGCGACAACCTCTCCTTGCTGGACAGAATCGCCCTCCTTGACCGGCAGTGCTGCGATAACCCCACCCACCCGCTCAAAGCCGATCTCGGTCAAACTGTCACTGGCAACAAAAACGGCATTCGTCATCGCATAGTTGAGCCGGTGATGGACAAAACGGAACAAACCGATAACCAGAATAATAATCAACAGGATCAGAACAATGATTGCAATTCTGCGCTTGCTGGATGACGGGGATTTTTCCTGCTGGTTACTCATGCAATACCTCGTGTTGACGATGGTTGATTCAGCCCCTGACAGAGAAGTTGTTGCAGGTGCTGGCTGATAACTTCAGGTTGTTCATGTTCTATTTGAAATCCGAGTAATTTTTTTCGTAAAGGGGCAGATTGAAACAGGTAAAGAACCATCCCCATAATTGAATGAGACAGCAGTGCCGGATCAAGCTGCGGGTTAAGTTCCTGACAAAGGCGGTTCAAGGCAACTGAAAGTTTTCCGAAAATCTGTTCGGCGAGGTGTTTCAGGCGAACTTCATCAGCATCAAGTAATTCGCGTTGAACCAGTCGACTGAAGGTTTGATCTT
>JAGLDI010000011.1 GCA_023145655.1 Desulfuromusa sp.
AACGATAAGCATTAACATTAAAATTTTTCTTAACATAAAAAACCCCTTGTATCTGGCATGATTTCAGAGAGAAAACTACAACCACTTTGCAGGGAAATCTGAAAATTATCCGCAACCGTCGCTCCGACATCAGCAAAGGACTGTCGAATCCCCAAATCAACCGTAACATCGGCATCTGGAGAGAAGAGCAGTAAGGGCACATACTCCCGGCTATGATCTGTCCCCGGGGTTGTCGGATCACAACCGTGATCAGCAGTGATAATCAGTAAATCAGTAGCAACCATTTTTTTCAGTAATTGCGGCAACCAACCATCAAACTCCTGTAATGCCATAGCAAAACCAGCGCTATCCAAACGGTGTCCATACAGCATATCAAAATCCACCAGGTTAGTCATAATCAAACCGCTATTTATTTTATCCAGTGCCTGCAAAGTTTTATCCATACCATCCTGATTGTCAGTCGTTGAGAAAGAATCAGAAAGCCCCTCTCCGGCAAAGAGATCTTCAATCTTACCGACACCACAGGTAGATAAACCTTTTTTCTGCAATAACTCAAGTAATGTTGTCGTAACCGGCTTGCAGGGGAAATCATGGCGACCGGAGGTGCGATAAAAATCAGCAGCGCAGGTTCCCCTGAATGGACGTGCAATGACTCGGCAAATTTTATATGGGGACAGAATTTTTTCGGTCTGACGACAGATGGAGTAGAGCTTTTCAGGGGGGATAATGTCTTCGTGAGCAGCAATTTGAAACACAGAATCACTACTGGTATAGATAATCGGCCGACCAGTTTGAAGATGTTTTTCACCCAAATCCCGAAGAATATCGGTTCCACTAATAGCGATATTCCCTAGTGGTTCGAGGCCGGTTTCGGCAATAAATGCATCAATAATGGCTTTAGGGAATCCTTGAGGAAATGTCGCAAATGGTTGTTCGAGGACGACTCCCGCCAACTCCCAATGCCCCGTAATCGAGTCCTTTCCCGGACTTTTTTCGGCCATTTTCCCCCAGCAACCAGCCGGTTTTTGGATCTTTGAAACACCTTCAATTGCTGCAATCTGTCCCAGCCCTAACTGTTCCAGGTGTGGCAAAGAAAGACCACCAACAGACTGTGCAACATGCTGCAACGTTGCTGCCCCCTGATCACCATAGTTTATAGCATCTGGCAACGCACCAATACCAACACCATCCAATATAATTAGGATAATTCGTTTAAACATGATGAATAAAGGGGATCAGGTTCGATAATCAGCATTAATTTTAACATATTCATAACTGAGATCAGAAGTATAGTAGCTTGATTCAGCTCCCCCTTGATGCAGATCGATAGTCACAACAAATTCGCTCAACTGTAATACCTTGGTAGCTTCAGTTTCCTGCTCTGCCCCGACAGCCAACCCATTGACAGCCACGGGGACCTGATTGAAGCTGATATCAATCAAATTAGGATCAACATCAATACCGGAATAACCAACGGCTGCAATAATCCGACCCCAGTTAGCATCCTCACCAAAGAATGCGGTCTTCACTAGAGAAGATGTCGCAACTGAACGTGCTGCGGTTCGAGCCGATTCTTCATCAACAGCACCAATAACTCGAATTTGCACCAGCTTGGTCGCACCTTCACCATCCCGGACAATCATTTTTGCCAGATCAAGGAGAACCCGATCCAGGTGCTGACTGAATATTTCTGCTTCAGGAGTACCCAGTTCGATCATTGTGGAATCAGCAGCGCCATTAGCAAGGAGGAGAACCATATCATTTGTGGAGGTATCACCATCTACGGTGATTGAATTGAAACTTTTTTTAACTGCCTGCCGCAAAGCGGACTTAAGCAACTCCGGACTGACCTGCGCATCAGTAAGGACAAAGCCAAGCATGGTTGCCATATTGGGATGAATCATCCCTGCCCCTTTTGCAAGCCCAAGAATTTTATAGTTTTGCTCTCCACCTTCTATAGCAGCAGAAGTTTTGGAAAAAGCGTCAGTCGTCATCATTGCTTCAGCAACAGTAGCAGCCTGATCAGTCGCCAAGGTCTGTACAAGCTGAGGGATACCACTACGGAAAGGATCAAGCGGAAGCAGCTCACCAATCACCCCGGTAGAAGCAATTGCTATCAGATCTCCAGCTATCTGTAACTCACCGGCGAGCAATTTTGATGTTACCTCGGCAACCTGCAAACCAGCAGAACCGGTGCAAGCGTTGGCATTGCCACTGTTAACTAAAACTGCCTGACATTTTCCTTTGGCAACCCGTGGTTTGGTCAG
>JAGLDI010000110.1 GCA_023145655.1 Desulfuromusa sp.
TAATTTTCGTGCTCACCCTCAAGGGTGTGGTAATAAATCTGGCAGATTTCAACCCCCGCATAAATTCTGACCGGCTGAACACAGAAGATTTCCAGGGTCCAGAATCCCTTAAAGCCAACATCACCAAACCCTGCTGTTACATGGATAAATAATCCAAGTCGACCAATAGAAGAACGCCCCTCGAGCATGGGGACCAGATTGTTTGTTTCAGTATATTCAACCGTTCTTCCCAGATACAACCGATTGGTTTCTAAAAGTAATCCTTCCGCAGGAATGCTGATACGCTGATAGGGATTATCTTTTTTCATATCCAAGGTGGAATCGCTGTAGATAATCAGTTCATCGGCCAACGAAAGGTTATAACTGTTTGGATTGAGCCGATGACTGTCGAATGGGTTGATAATGATATCACTATCAATTCGGCTTGCTATTTCTTTACCAGATAAGATCATCGGATATTCCAATCAGGGGTGTTATTTGTCGAGAGTCAGAAACCACAACCAACACCTGCATAGTCATCTTCATAGTCAATTGCCCCCTTGGGGCAGGCCGGGATACAAAGGCCATCCGAGTCGCACCTGTCTGCGTCCAGAACGGCTTTACCATTAACCAGACTGATCGCCTTCTCGGGGCAAACTTTTATACATTCGCCACTGCCACAACATAAATTCTGATCGATAATAATATCCAACATAATCACTCTCCAGCATTTACAAAGATAAAGGGGATAAAAGAGAATTAAATTCAAGCCAATGACTACTCGCGCAATTGGCCACAGGACCAACAGGCACCAAACTGCCCTTCAATCTGCTCACCACATGCGGGGCAAACCCAGGGAACAGATATTTCCCGGTCACTTTTCAACCAGGAGTTAAGAAATATCTGAGCCCGGGGAAATGCTTCATCATCAATCACCCAAAGCTCGGGATAACATTCGACAAAAGGAATTTCACCGATAGCTGAGGAGAGCTGATCATTGCGCAGAACACACTCTATCCCTTCGTCGGCAAGAATCTCCTTGAGCAACCCAGCCTGCGGTCGATCTGAATAATTAAAAACATGCAGCTTTTTCATGGCAACCAGTATATCATTTATCCCACATTTTCAGCAGCATATTGAAATAAAAGCTTGTTGGTCATCTGAAAAGTAAAATTAAAATGTGAAATGAATGGGATTATGCAAGAAATATTTAAAAATATTCTAACTTCCAAGGTTTATGAAGCGGCAATTGAAACTCCCCTTGAAGAGGCGCTGGTCATTTCGGCTGAATTAAATAACCGGGTATTGCTAAAACGGGAAGATCTCCAGCCGGTTTTTTCGTTTAAGTTGCGTGGCGCTTACAATAAAATTGCCCATCTCACCGCTACCGAAAAACAACAAGGGGTCATTACTGCTTCGGCGGGAAATCACGCCCAGGGAGTCGCTTTTTCAGCTCAGAAACTTGGCTTAAAAGCTCTGATTGTCATGCCGGCGACCACACCACAGATTAAAATCGACGCAGTCAGAGCTTATGGGGCGGAGATTGTTCTGCATGGGGATAATTATTCAGAAGCAGCGGTGCAGTGCCATGAAATCATGAAAAAAACCGGCATGACCTACATCCATCCCTTTGACGATAAGTTAGTGATCGCTGGACAGGGAACTGTCGCTGATGAATTACTCCGCCAGAGTGCCGGAAAACTCGATGCGGTTTTTGTTCCGGTTGGAGGGGGTGGACTGATTTCCGGCATAGCTGCTTACCTGAAAACCTTGTCACCGCAGATCAAAGTAATCGGAGTCGAACCGGTTGATAGTGATGCCATGTATCAATCTTTACAAGCAGGAAAACGAATCTCTTTAGAATCAATAGGGATTTTTGCTGATGGGGTGGCAGTTCGTGAGGTTGGAAAACTCACCTTTGAGCTATGTCGCCAATATGTTGATGAGATCATCCGGGTCAATACCGATGAACTTTGCGGTGCGATCAAATCAATTTATCAGGCGACACGTTCAATTGTTGAGCCAGCAGGAGCACTGGGAGTTGCCGGGCTTAAACAGTATGTCCAAACTCACAAGATCAAAAATCAAACTCTGGTGGCAATCAATTCTGGTGCCAATATGAATTTTGAGCGACTCCGTTATGTTTCAGAACGGACGCAAACCGGTGCCGGTCGTGAATCACTCTTTGCTGTCACCATCCCTGAAAAACCAGGGGCATTACGCCATTTTTGCAGTCATCTTCTGGACACAATCGATATTACTGAGTTTAATTATCGTCTGGCAGATCGGAATCTGGCACAACTTTTTCTAGGAGTTTCTATCGGCACAGGTCAACAACGGGAGGAGTTTTCTGAGCGTCTTGATCGGGATGGCTACAAAACCATTGATTTGACCGATAATGAACTGGCGAAAACCCACCTTCGCTACATGATTGGTGGCCGCGCCGCGGAAGCCACCGGTGAACGACTGTTCCGCTTCTGGTTCCCGGAACGACCGGGAGCACTGACCCGTTTTCTTGCTGATATGCGGGACGATTGGAATATTTCGCTGTTTCATTACCGAAGTCAGGGGGGAGAATTCGGGCGGGTTTTAATCGGGCTGGAAATACCGGATCTGGAAGAACCTGCACTGAAAAACTTTTTTGACCAGCTTGGCTATCATTACTTCGAGGAGACAAATGATCCGGCCTATCAGTTGTTTCTACAGTCACCGGAGCCTGCACAGAAAAAAGAGCTTAACGCGAAGAGATAATCTTCTCTTCTTCGTTAAGCCCTTCAATCATTTGCATATTTTCAGCTATGGTACAAATCTGCTATCCTTGGAAAAAACCCTTTTAAGTCAATGTTTCCGGTGGTTCTCCCCTGAAATCTGGCAAAAGGACAGAAAAGGTATCCGACACCTCAGGCTGCTGCAGTCTAACACTCTTTCCAATCTGGCTGCCGCTTTTCCAAAAAGGCTTTGACCCCCTCTTCGGCATCGTTGGTCGCACAAAGGGAGGCGAAAAGATCATCCATGCTATCCAGCCCCTGATGATAAGGGACATCCTGCAACCGTTTCAGCCCTTCTTTACCTATGCGCAAAGCAATCGGACTTTTTGCTACCAATTTTTCTGCCAACTTCAAAGTTTCGGTCTCGAGATCAGCATCAGCAACAACCTTGTTGACCAGACCTAAAGTCTCAGCCTCTGCTGCGCTGATCATATCTCCAGTTAAAACCATCTCCATGGTTTTTTTCTTGCCAATAATTTTCACCATTGGTGCCGCTGGTCCCAGGCAAATCAATCCAACATTAATTGCAGTTGTCCCGAAAGTTGCCGTTTCTGCCGCAACAGTCATATCGCAAGCAAATGACAAACCAGCCCCGTTAGCGAGAGCAAACCCCTGCACTGAAGCAATAGTCGGTTTATTCAGGTCGGCAAGGGTATGGTAAAATGCATCGATCCCATAGAGAAATTTTCGATATTCCTGATGAGTTTTATTGTTGAATTGATCCAGAGAAATACCGGTACAGAAATGCTTTCCCGCTGCATTTATAACAATGACCCTGACCTCATCATCATTTTCCATAGACCACAAGGCCTGAACCAGTTGATCAGCAAATTCGGGAGTAAATGTGTTCATCGCCTCAGGGCGGTTCAGGGTGATAAAACCGATACGCTTTGCTTTGCGGGTTAAAATTAAATCTGCAGCCATTGAATCCTCCATTGAGTAATAAAACATTATTTTTCTCCAGTTTAATTCAACTATCCAATAGAGGAAACCGTTTTTAAAATAATTTTCAGCCTTGCCACCATCAGGAATTTAATATATGATTTATCGAATGTATAAAGATCATTTAAATGGAGACAAATCTTTTGCCGATTTTTGAATATCATTGCAGTCATTGTGGCAATACGGTTGAAAAAATTCAACGCAAACCACTAGAGGATGTCCCCTGTCCTGCGTGTGGCGAACCGGCAGCACGAACCGTATCTTTAACCTCGGTTGCGGCGATTTCAAGTGGTGGCGGAGTCTGCAGTGCTCCAGCAAGTAGCGGTTTTACCTGAGGTTAGTTGCGGTTGGCGTGTCCATCCACAGCACTTTTTATTTTTTTTACTGAGGGTTTATTTTAGCCACATTCCAAGAAAACAACAGAAAAGAAAAAAGGAGATCAAGAAACATGTTACAGATTACTGACACAGCACGTGAAAAGTTCAAGGAGTTAATGAAAGAACATACGGGGAAATTTCTCCGGGTTGTTTTTGAAGGCTTTGGCTGAGGCGGTCCCAGCCTGGGATTGACTCTGGATGAGTCAAAAAATGAGAAACAACTCTACACCGTTAACGAAATCGAATTATTGATTGATGACAACGTTCTGCCCCACGCCAAAGAGAGCCAGATAGATTATGTCAAAAATTCTTATGGAGAAGGATTCTCCATAGCAGCTACTTCTGGTGCTTGCGCCAGTGGGTGCAGTGGGTGTTAAATCGATAATCACTTAAATTGTCAATGTAACGTAACAAAAAGAGCCCTATTTCGAATCGAAACAGGGCTCTTTTTTTATCATCCATAAATGGTTCAAACTTATAACAAGTTAAACCGACTGAGTAATTTTACAGAACCAAAATAAGATACGATAATGAGCAACACCCATAAAATTAATGAAACCATAGCTTCCTCCTATTAATAACTTTTCTTATCAGCATTCAGTTCTTCCAGCGTCAGTTTCTTGCTATCCATCTTTCTCCACGCCCAGGTAACATAACCCAGAACAACTGGAACCAATAATGCAACATAGGTCATTATCGTCAAGGTATAATGACTACTGGAGGCATTGTAAATAGTCAAACTACTGCTCAAGTCAATCTTTGACGGATAGAATGCAGTATTGTTATAGCCTGCCAGAAAAAAGATGGCCAGACAGGTGAGAACGGTTCCGGGGCCTGCCAGCCAGATGCCACGGACAGATGCTGTAAACCGGTTCAGCACCACACCAAGAACAACTAAGACCAGGCCGACCAGAAGAAGAATCAGATTCAATGGCATCTGCAACAGATTATGCAGGTACTTGTTGGCTTCCATCACCACCGTACCATCAGCAGGATTAACTGCATAGCCATCCATCATCACCAGGCGAAGCAGGATGAAGAGAAGAAACGGCAGTGCACAGAGCAGGTTATTGAAAGAAGATTTCTTCAACTTTGCAACCAGAGTCTCATGCCCCAGATTATTAGCCAGATAGAGTGCCCCAAGAGTTCGTGCCAAGAAAACCAGGAACAGGCCAAAGCTCAGGTTGAAAAAATTAAAGGCCGCTTCCAGACCACGCAATGGATGTTGCCAAAATACCAGATTATAATCATTGAGGATAAAATTAGATCCAGTAAAGAAGGTCCCTACCGCGGCACCGATCAACAAAATCCCGACCGAACCATTAATGAATAAAAAGGCGTCATAGACTCCTTTACCGAGAAAGTTATCCGGCTTACGCCGATACTCATAGCTGACGGCCTGAATAATAAAGGTGAACAGGATCAGAATCCAAACCCAGTAGGCACCACCAAAGCTGGTAGCGTAAAAAAGTGGAAATGCCGCAAAGAGAGCACCACCAAACATAACCAGACAGGTAAATGTCAACTCCCATTTTCGACCGAGAGAGTTGGTCACCAGAACTTTTTCATCCTCAGTCAGAGAGAGGGTTGAAAGGAGGGTTTGTCCACCCTGGACAAAGGTCATAAAAACAAATAGTGATCCAACCAGGGTCGCTATAAACCACCACAATTGCTGTAAAGTTGAATAATCTAAGCTGCCAAACATAATCAATCTCCTTCCGGACCAATAGAAATTTGCTTGGTCATTATTTTAAGCTCGGCAATCAGCAAAGCGGTAAACAGGATCAGGAACATGAAGAAAGTCACTTCAACGGTTCCAGCATCAAGATTAGATCGCGCAATAGTCACAGGGAGCAGATCCTGAATCGCCCAGGGCTG
>JAGLDI010000111.1 GCA_023145655.1 Desulfuromusa sp.
GGTGCTGCCGGACTGACCAATATCCGTTTGGAGAAACCTGACATGCAACAACAAAACTTTATGCCCGCATTCAAAAATGAAGCAGAACTAAAAACTCATCAGCTCACCGGACTGCAATGGACAGTACGCCATACCTACGAGGGTTCAGCCATCTATCGACAGAAACTTGAAGCTGCCGGGATTACCCCTGAGTCGATCCGGTCGTTGGATGACCTGCAGAAGCTGCCGTTTACCACTGCCAGCGATCTGCGCGACGACTATCCCTTCCCCCTCCGTTCAGTCCCGTTTGAGCAGGTCGTCCGGGTTCATGCATCATCAGGGACAACAGGAAAACGGAAGGTGCTTTGCTACACCCAGAAAGATCTTGACGACTGGACAAATTTCTTTGCCCGTTGTTACCAGATGGCCGGGGTCACCCCCCTGGATCGAGTACAAATTGCGGTGGGATACGGGGTATGGACAGCGGGAATAGGCTTCCAGCTCGGCTGTGAGAAAATTGGCGCCATGGCGGTTCCCGTTGGCCCAGGCAATATTGATATGCAGATCCAGTTTCTGCTCGATTTTCAATCAACAGTTTTCTGCTCAACGGCATCGATGGCACTCCTGATGGCCGAGGAGATCCATAAACGCGGGGTCGCTGACCAGATTTCGATCAAAAAAATTATTTACGGTTCTGAACGGTCGAGTCGCTCAATGCGGCAGAAGATTTCCGAACTGTTCGGTGGTGCAGAGCTATTTGATATCACCGGACTGACCGAACTTTACGGCCCCGGTGCCGGGATCGAATGCAGCGAGCATGACTGCATCCATTACTGGGGTGATTATTACCTGCTCGAAATTCTTGATCCTGAAACCCTGCAACCGGTCACCGATGGTGAATGGGGTGAAATGGTTGTCACCACCCTGTGCAAAGAAGGAGCTCCGCTGATCCGTTACCGGACCCGTGATATCACCCGGATTATCCCCGGACGTTGCCCCTGTGGTAGTATTTTACCACGTCATTCACGGATCAAGGGGCGCAGCGATGACACGATCAAGTTTCGTGGCGTCAATATCTACCCCAGCAGTATCGATACGATCCTCTCCGCCGTACCGGGAATCGGTTCCGAATATCAGATCCACCTCACCCGTGATAATTCCGGGCGGGATCATATGCGCTTGAATATTGAACGGGCAGAAGGGGTCGATGATAAACGTAGCCCCGAACTGACTCACGAAATCGGCCATCAGATCAAAAAACAGCTTCTTGTCTCCGCTGAGTTGGAGCTGGTTGACTATGCCAGCCTGCCACGTTCAGAAAAGAAGAGTCAGCGGGTGTTTGATAACCGGATTGAAGATGAGATCGTGTAGGTAATCATTCTCAGGACAGATACTCGTTACAATCCGCAAAGCCAGACTGGCTGCTAGGGAGTATCCCTTTGCTGCAAAGTCTTTTTCAGCACATTGGAACCACGTGAAACAGTAGCAATCCCGACACCAAGAAGGTCTGCAATCTGCCGTTGCGGCACCCCCTTGGCCAGCATTTCAAAAATCTGTAGCCGTTTTGCCACCTCATCAAGCTCACTGGTTGTCAGCAGATCGCTGAGAGCCTTCTCCATCTCTCGGGAAGATTTCTGCGCAAGCAAATGATTGACTAAATGTTCAATGTATTTTATCTTCGTTTCCATGTACTAGTACAATAGTACGAAGAGAAAAGAAGTCAACGCTTTTTTTGAGTGCAAATTGATCTAATTTATTAAAAGGAGAGACATCAATGAAAATGATCCTGGGATTTTTCACCTGTCTGCTGCTCATAGCTTCTTCTGCTATGGCTGCCGATACTATCAAGCTCGGTGCATTCTTTGACCTGTCAGGTCGTGCCGCTTTTATCGGCACCCCGACTAAACTGGTTGCTGAAATGGCTGTCGCTAAAATCAACTCCGAAGGGGGTATCAACGGTAAAACGATTGAACTCATTCTTGCTGATACTGAGGCCGATCCAGCCAAAACTGCATCCATTGCGAAAAAGTTTATTTACAAAGATAAGGTTGTTGCGATTATTGGCCCAACCCTGACCGACACCGGCATGAACGTAAAAAAGGTTGTCGATAAAGGGCAAATCCCGATTTTTATGACCGTTGGTGGAGACCCGGTCATCATGGGTGGGAAATTTGGTCCATACAAATGGGTTTTCAAATCACCACAACGTTCCAGTATTGCCGTCAAGCGGATGTTCATGTACCTCAAGGAAAAAGGGCTGACCAAGGTTGCGCTACTATCTGCAGCTGATGGTTTTGGCAAAGATGGTTCTCGCTGGATGAAAAAATTGGCTCCTGAGTATGGTATTGAGTTGGTTGCCCATGAGTCCTTTGGGACTCGCGATACCGATATGACCGCTCAGTTGACCAAAGTTAAAAACAGCAATCCTCAGGCATTGATCGCCTGGACTATTGGCCCGGCTGGTTCAATTATCGCAAAAAATAAAATGCAGCTCGGTATTGATCTGCCACTGTTCCAATGCCACGGACTGCCCGATCCTAAATATATCGAATTGGCAGGAACCGCCAGCCAAGGGGACCGGATGCCTGCGACCAAGCTGATGATTGCAGATGAACTCTCCGATAACGACCCACAGAAGACGACTATTCTTGAATTTATAAAACTCTATAAAGAGAAGGGTTACGACAAGCAGTTTCCGATTAATACCCACTCCGGATACGCTTGGGATGCTATTATGATCGTCGCCAACGCCATCAAAAAGGTTGGGACCGACGCTAATGCCCTGAGAACCGAGATTGAAAATACCAAGAACTATGTTGGGATTTCTGGAACTTACAATATTACCGCTGAAGATCATAATGGTCTGGATGTTAATTCAATGGTGATGGTTCAAGTCAAAAACGGCAAATTTGTATTGGCTGAATAAAATAGTTCACTCAACTCATTTGCCACCAAGGCGCCAAGAGCACCAAGAAAAGCTGAAAGTTTTTTTGATTGATCCTCTTGGAGAGCTTGGCGTCTTGGTGGCGATCTCATTGTTTTAAAGGTTTTCCGGTCAACCTGTTCCTTCAACCAGTTGTCCTCTTAGTGTTGAACTCTGCGCAACCGCAATTCCAACCGCCCTGCCAACCAGGAGCACCCGTAAGTCAACAGAAAGTAGAGGAGGGTTATGGTGATCCAGACCTCAAAGGTCAGATAGGTTGCCGCCATCAACTCCATCCCCTGAAAGGTCAGCTCCTGAATCGAAATCACCGAAACAATAGCCGAATCCTTGATAGTTGAAATTGCCTGTCCGGCCAGTGGCGGAATCATCCGCTGAAACGCCTGCGGTAAAACTACATGCTGCAACAGCTGCCAACGCCGCATTCCCAATGCCCTGGCTGCTTCCCATTGTCCAGACTCAATATTATTAATTCCAGCGCGGACAATTTCACCGATATAAGCCCCCTCAAACAGAGCCAATGTCATCACCGCTGCCAGAAAGGCTTCCAGCTGATCGACGGGAGCCAATGACAATTCCAACGATCTCTGCAACCATACGGGAGCAGCAGAGATCCTTTCGCCAAGGGTGAACAGGGGAAGGATCTGGTCGCTGATAAAAAAGTAAAAAATGAAAATCAGCACCAGTGGCGGCAAGTTACGCAACAAGGTCACATAGGTTCCACCAACCAGACGGTTGAACAAATGAAGGCTGGTGCGCAACAGTCCGGCAAGTAAACCAAAGGGGAGAGCCAGCAGTAAACTCCAGAAACTCAACCGGATTGTCGTCAGCAATCCCTGCAACAGCAGATTGGGAACCCACCCCGACTCAGGGTCATGGCGGATAAAATACTGCGGGATAACCTGCCAGTTCCATTGATATTCGAGTCCGGCATTGATCCGGTAACCGAGATAACCAATCGCGGAAAATAACAGTGCTAGCAGAATCAGATCGAGCCGTCCCCAGCGTGATGGTTGCGATGGTAACAAAAATTAAACTCCCGACCTATTGAATCTGACTTTTCCAATCCTGCGTGGTGAACCAGTAATCATAGCGTTCCTGCAACCAGCCATCACTCTGTTTAACCAGAATCCAGTTGTTGAGAAAATTGAGGAAATCACCATCACCCTTCTGGATAGCAAACCCGATTGGTTCTTTGGTAAAGGTTTCCCCCGCCAGTGGCAAAAATAATTTATCGGCGTATTTCAGCGTTTGAAACTCGGGAAACGGCTGTGACGAAATCATCGCTGCAGCCCGTTTATTCAAAACCTCCTGCAGTGCCTGTCCTTCATCATCAAACAGACGTAACTTTGCTTCGGGAAGATGCTTTTTTGCCGCAGCTGCCGCAGTCGTTCCAATCCGGGCAACAATGGTGATATCCGGGTGGTTAAAATCGTTCAGGCTGACTTTTCCCACAGCAAGCTTGCTGTTTGCGACAATCGACATCCCTGAAAATTCATAGGGATCGCTAAAATTAACCTTCAGGTTTCTCGCCGGAGTGATCCCCATACCACCGATAATGATATCAAACTTACCGGTCAACAGTGCCGGGATGATCCCGGACCATTTGGTCGGGATAAATACCGGTTCAACCCCCATATCAGTTGCCAGTTGCCGGGCAACTTCAATTTCATAACCGGTATAGCCACCTTTTTTATCTTTCATCGCCCACGGCACAAATGTTGAAAAGCCGATCCGCAATTTATTCTTGGCCATAACCTGCTCAAGGGTTCCCGCTTTGACCAGATCCTGGCGGATATTTTTTGCCCAGACCGGGGCCGCCAGAAGGATCAGGGTCAGACTCAAGATGAACATTATCCGTAGTTTCATGGGTTTCTCCTCGTTGTCCTGCTAAGTTGTATATTCAGAAAGGTGATACTCCAGATATTTTACCAGAATTGACAGCAGTGTGGTGACCAGCAGATAGATTGCGGCAACAGCAAACCAGATTTCAAAAGATAAAAAGGTTTCAGCTAT
Organism: Desulfuromusa sp.; assembly: GCA_023145655.1. Taxonomy (GTDB): domain Bacteria; phylum Desulfobacterota; class Desulfuromonadia; order Desulfuromonadales; family Geopsychrobacteraceae; genus Desulfuromusa. The sequence continues at coordinate 4,937 of JAGLDI010000111.1, forward strand.
AATCTGCTGACCCTGCATGGTTAAATCGTAAATAGCGATGGTTGAGACCAGCGCAGAATCTTTCACCAGCGAGATCCCCTGGCTGGTCAACGGCGGAATCATCTGGTGCAATGCCTGGGGGAGAATTATGTAGCGATAGCTTTGTCCACGGGTCATCCCCAGAGACGCCGAGGCCTCCCACTGACCGGCAGGGAGGGCAACAATTCCGGCACGAATGATTTCAGAAGCATACGCCCCCTCAAACAGGCTCAACGCCAGAATTGCCGAAGTAAGACGGCCAATATCGAGGATCGGAGCAAAAACAAAATAAATAATAAATATTTGAATAAGAAGAGGGGTATTACGGATCAATTCAAGGTAAACCTGAGCCATCCCCCGTGCTACTGGGCTGGTTGATAAGCGCATCAAAGCAGAGACCAGTCCGATAACCAAAGAGAAACCCAAGCTGACCAGGGTAATCTCAAGGGTGACCCATAATCCCTGCAATAGTGGACCAAATTGCCAGCCATCGCTTGAAAACTGGATCAGGTAACGTGGAACCCGGTTCCACTGCCAATTATAACCAAGATTTTCCGCTCCCTGCATCAACGCAAAATAGCAACCTGCCAGCAATACGATAAATGCACCTGCCTGGAGGAAACTGGATAACTTTATTTGCGTCAACAAGCGATGAAAAATCAGCTTATCTCCCAATAGCTACAGCATAAAGTCTGGTTTTTGCTTCATAAAATAGTGCTGATGATACTCCTCTGCACGCCAAAACGGACTGGAAGGGGTTATTTCTGTCACAATTGGAAGCAAATGAATTTTTGAGGCATCAAGAGCCGCTTTTGATTTTTCAGCCTGTTGGCGCTGTTCATCATCGTGAAAATAAATAGCTGAACGATACTGAGTGCCATGATCCACCCCCTGAAAATTCAAACTGGTTGGATTGTGTTCAGCCCAGAAGCGCTCAAGCAATTGCTGATAACTGATGATAGATGGATCAAAATTGATATCAACCACCTCTGCATGTCCGGTCTGACCAGTACAGACCTTTTCATAGGTTGGATTTTCTGTTGTTCCACCCATATACCCAACTGCAGTATCAATCACACCATCCAAGGTTCTAAAAGCTTCTTCGGTTCCCCAGAAGCATCCCCCGGCAAAAGTTGCTCGAGCCATTATTTACTCCGTTTTAGTAGTTGTGACCAAACCAGTAGCAGGAAAATTGCAGTGCAGTCCTGCCGCAACGTTTACTTTTATCGTGCGACCACTTTTGGTAGCAACGGCTCAACCGCAGCCAATATCCGCTGTAATTGAGTTTTTAGTTCTTCATCTTTAAATACAGGTTACTTCTGAGAAACGGACTAAATCACATTTACATCAGTTGGAAGGCCAAGATATTAATAAATCCAATCAGAAAACCGAGCAGGCCACCAAATATATTGATGTATTTAAACTGTTCCTTCATCACCCCCATCAATAAATCTTCCACCTGCAACAAATCGAGGCTATTCACTTTTTCTTCAACCATCCGCCGGACATTGAGGGTTTCGACCAGGCGGGGGGCTTCTTTTTTCAGCATCTCTTCAATCAACTGGCAGGTTCCGCTTTCGATTTCCTGTCGGAGATCACCGGGCAAACGTGCAGATAATAGCCCAAGCGGTTTATGGTAAAGCCATTGATTGCTCTGCTCAATCAAAATTGTTTCCAACGCTATCCGTGCTTGGGGTGAACGAATCGCCTCCAGCAGTTTATCGGCTAATTGCTCCCGACCAAGGTCCAAACCATTTTCGGGTAAAGCCCGACTCAATATCTCTGCAAATGGGCGGTCTTTGAGACGATCGACGGCACTTTCGGTCAAAATGAGAGCGGTATCGATGGTTTTGCGGGACTGAACGGTACCAACAACCTGATCCTTGATAAACTGACGCACCCCTTCAATCTTTTCATAGGGCATTTTCTCAACGTAACTGGCTAAGGAACGATCGAGCAAAGTATCAACCCGCTCACGCAATAATTTTGCCAGTTGTTGCTGAGTTTTTGCATCTTTCAACCAGTCGGCAATTTCATCCCCCGCCTTGTCGAGAAACTCGGGAATTTTGTCGTAAATTTTATTCAGGTCCATAAACCCGCTGAGAAGCCCGGCCAATCCTCCGAGAGAATCAAGGAAAGAATCAATCGCTTCTTTCCCTTTTTTCACCATCCGGGCACGAAATGTCGGGTCGTAAAGCATGCCGCCAAACTTTTCTACCAGTGGGGGCATCTCTTTTTCTAGCTGGGTCAGGAGCAATTCGACCAGATCGGCAGGTAACAGATCACGCAGCGGCAGATCAGTTGCCAGTACTTGCCCGGTTTTACGATCAACATAATCGCCAACCATCCCCGCGGTTCTGGGTGATTTGAAGAATTGACTATATTTATTATCCAGATGTTTTTGTGCTGATTGATACTGCGTTGGAGTTAAAAAACTGGAAAGATCCCGCGCCAATAGCTGCTCCGCTTGCTGTTGCAGATAATCACGCAATTTCTGTTCAAATTGATCACTCTGGAGATAATCAAAGATTAGCTTGACGATTTTCGCCTGAAACAGGCCGATTATCTCACGAAAGCGGGGTCGAAAACGGCTGGGAACCAAAGATTCTAAAGAACCCAGCTCACGATCCAGAAAAGAACCCAGTTTATCGGTCACAGTGAGACGCAGTTCCCGCTGGATAGAATCCTTGGCGAAGGCCTGTCCAACATCATCAGCCGTCAACAAATG
>JAGLDI010000112.1 GCA_023145655.1 Desulfuromusa sp.
CAGCGATTGAATGATCATTATTGTCTTCATCCGGTGGAACGGGGCGCTTTGTCTGGACCAGCAGAGGAATTTGCAATTGATGGGGCGGAAGGTAAGATTGGTGTGATTGCCCCTTTATCCGGCCACTTCTGTCAGGATTGTAACCGAATCCGCATCACCGCTTCAGGGCATGTCAGAACCTGCCTTTTCTCCGATCATGAATTTGATTTGAAGCCACTGTTGATTCCGGGAAATGTTGCTTCTGTTGCCAGTGAACTGCAGCGACTGGTTAATGATAAACCTGCCTGCCATACATTGAATTCCCAAACTGCCGAATATTCCCCATTTTCCATGGCGCAAATCGGGGGTTAAAGATGATTAGTGGTATATTCTTTTTACCACAGAGACACAGAGGCTCAGAGGGAATCAAGACCTTTTGCAGGGGTTAAAAGAGAAACAATTTGAAGATTGTTCTCCACGAAACCTCCATTTTCAAGTGAGCATTGAAGTGAGGCTGAGCTTCAAGCCCTCTCAGTGACTCTGTGTCTCAGTGGTGATATTTTTGTGGTTGTGAATCATACAAAAACTAATTTCCCCCCAAGGACCAAAAATGGATATTTCTAAAACAATTGCAGCAATGAAACAAGATCCGGAATTTGCCAAAAATGTCGGAATGGTCTTGATTCACAATGGGACAGTCCGCGGTTGGTCACGGGGTGATCATTCTCCGGTGAAACAGATCGAAGTGGTTGCGGACCAGACCAAAATTGATCAAATCTGTAACGAAGTCGAGCAGAGGGAGGGGATCTTCAAGATTGTTATTGAGGCCCATTCAGGACTAATGAAACCGGGTGATGATCTCCTGTTTTTGGTTGTTGCGGGAGATATCCGGGAAAATGTCAAGCCAGCACTAGCACTGCTTCTGGACCGAATCAAAGCTGAGGCCATCAGTAAAAAAGAATTTTCAACAGAAACCGGAACCCATGGTTAAGAGCTTTATCGAAGCCCGCAACATAATTCTGAATCACGCTTCCCCTCTAGAATCAGAGTCCGTTGACCTTGCCCGGCTGGTTAGACGAGTTCTGGGCAAAGCCGTCTGCGCTCCGGTTGATCTCCCCCGTTGGGATAATTCGGAGATGGATGGTTTTGCAGTCCAGGCAGCTGATTGTCAACTGCTGGCACAGCTCAAGGTGACAGATTATATCCCGGCCGGAGCGACCGCAGACGGGGTGAAGGTGGAACCGGGAACAGCGGTACGAATCATGACGGGGGCTCCCGTTCCGACAGGTTGTGATGCGATTGTTCCGATAGAAAATACTGATGGTGGCCGTACAACCGTTACCCTTCATCAAGCTGTCCAGCGTGGGGATTTTATCCGTTTCCGTGGCAGCGACATCGCTAAGGGAGAAATACTCCTCCCCGCGGGAAAGGTGCTGCGTCCGGCCGATATTAATTTATTGGCGGCGTTTTCTTTGACGGCCGCCCAGGTTATCCGGCGACCGACTGTCGCAATCCTCTCAACAGGAGATGAACTGGTTGCACCGGGGGAGCCCCTTGGTGCGGGTAAAATTGTTGATAGCAATGCTTATTCACTTGCTGCTGCTGTCAGCGAGATTGGTGCCATCCCACAAATTCTGGGGATTGCCCAGGACGACCGGGAAAGTCTCCGTAAAAAAATATCTGCTGGACTTAAAGCTGATCTCTTCATAACCTCAGCAGGGGTTTCGGCTGGCGATCGTGATCTGGTGCGTGAAATTCTGGAACAGTCAGGTGTTCATCAACTCTTTTGGAAGGTTGCAATCAAACCGGGGGGGCCAACGGCTTTTGGTCTCAATGGTGACAAACCGGTCTTTTCGGTTCCGGGCAATCCCGTTTCCAGCATGATCGCCTTCGAAGAGCTGATTCGTCCGGCATTATTGACGATGATGGGTCATAAGGAGGTTTTTCGTCCACAAGTGACCGCACGGGTAAAAGGTGATCTCCGGAATGAGACCAATAAAACCCGTTTTCTCCGGGTAAAGGTCAAAAAAACCGCTGACGGGCTGGTAGCAGAGAGTGCTGGCGATCAGAATACCGGCATCCTCAGTACCATGATCAGAGCCAATGGAATTGCTATTCTCCCGGCAGATCAAACTGAAATTGCTGCCGGTGAACAGGTCGATATCCAGCTGTTAAACGGGGTTGACCAATGAAAACTGCTGAGCAGATCAAGGCCGTCTCCTTTGTTGCAAAATCCGGGACAGGAAAAACCACCCTGCTGGAAAAACTGATTATTGAATTGCGTTCCAGAGGCTATCGAGTTGGGGCATTTAAAGCTATCTCACATCAATTTGATATTGATCAGCCGGGTAAAGATAGCCACCGAATGGCGGCTGCCGGTGCCGAAGCGACTCTAATTTGTGCCGCAACAAAACTGGCATTTGTTCAGACCCACTCAGAGCAACCCGATTTTAACCAGCTTCTCAGCGATTATTTTCAAGATGTTGATATTGTCCTGGTGGAGGGACACAAACGTGGCAATCTACCTAAGATAGAAGTTGTGCGACAAAAACCCCAGGAACCGTTACTGTGTTGTTCCGACGGTTACGATTCCAGCTATATAGCCGTTGCCAGTGACTGCCATCTCGATTTGGATATTCCAGTTCTCGATCTGAACAATCCCGCGGTTATTGCCGATTTTCTGACCGATTTTTTCCAGATATCACCTCTGTCCAAATGATTCTCAGTGATCTTAAAAATCCCCTGTTCCACCGTTTTCCCCGGGTCATTGATCAATTCAATGGGAAATAATTGACAGGTTCAGGCATAAGTGTAAAATCTCACTACTACCATCAAAACCTTCCATGGGAGCTGAACATGCCAGAAGAAGCGACTTTTTTTCTACCCGTCAAAGATTATTGCCACCGTGAAATAATTACCTGCAACATCAATGACACCGTGATGAGTGCTGCTAAAATCATGCGGGACAAAGGGATTTCTAGCCTGATTGCCTGCGATGATGATAATCAGCCGGTCGGCATTATGACTGATCGCGATCTGCGCAACAAAGTGATTGCCGGTGGATTGGACCCATTGGTGGTCAAGGTCAGTTCGGTAATGACAACTCCGGTTATCTCAGTCCGTGAAGATGACACCCTGTTTGAGGTTCTCTACAGGATGTCCCGTAATCGTATTCACCGGATTGGAGTGGTCGATAGCGACAACGTTCTGGTCGGGCTTATCAATGAATCCGACATTATCCGTTTACAGAATCGCTCTCCGCAAAGGTTGCTGCAGTCGGTTGATGAAGCGCAGTCGATAGCAGATCTTAAGAAGATTCATCATGAAAGCAATCAACTG
>JAGLDI010000113.1 GCA_023145655.1 Desulfuromusa sp.
GCAATTTTTCGCGCCGATATCGTCACTCCCATCAGAAAAAAAACGGCTAAAAAAATCGGCAATGGCATTCCGGAAAGAAGCAAAACCAAAAGTGGCAGAAGTGTTCCACAAAAGATACAACCCCGCACAACTCCACGGAAACCAAATCTTTTTACCAATTTTCCCCAGATAAAACTCGAGAGAATCATGCCACTGATTTGGACAATGAGATAGTTACCGACCTGCTCTCCAGTCAAACCATAGTGGTGACTGGCATAGGCAACATAAAATGGCATTGATGTGAGTCCAAAACCGGTCAGGTTAACCAGAAGAATATAACGCAACAAAGGGGGATTTTCACGCAAATGCCTGGGGACCTCACGTAACACCTGCAAAAAAGAGTGGGTATCTCTTGATGGCGGCTCTACTGGTTCATCGATGGCCCAAAATCCAAACGAAGCAATAAATAACAATCCCGCAGCCAACCCGAACATCCAGGCATAGTTATATGGATATGCGGAATAACCAAGCACCCATCGTGAAATCGGTGCAGAGATTAGAAAAGCCACACTGGTAAAAATTTGCCGGTTGACAAAAAATTGGCTGCGCTGCTGTACTGCCAGTGATTTTCCCAGGATATCAGTATATGAAACCCCGGCAAAGGTCCCCGAAAGAGCAAAAATAAACATCAGGATAAACACTGCGGTTATTAAAGTTCTCGGCAGAATTGTCTCAGCGGACAAAAGGATTAAAGCGACAGAGGCAAGAGCAACAACTCGTAAACCGATCCCCAACAACAGAAAGCCGCGCTTACGCGGCCGCATATGCAAATAACTGGCAAATAACAACTGACCAATAATCGGTGTTCCAACCATAATTGCCGTTAGCAACCCGATCAGCACTGCTCCACCACCGACCTTAACAACCAATGACGGAAGAACAGTATTAATTTCAGTAAAAGTCATTGCCAGTGCTAGAAATATTGCATGCCACTGAAAAGCGTAATAATTACGTTGTGTTATTTTCATTGCGCAGACTTTCAAAAGTCGTAGAGGGATAAATGAATATCTGAAGAGGTAAGTATACGCCCGAAAGGATCAAGGATATAAGACAAAAAAGCCCCACGACCAGGAGGTGGGTCGCGGGGCAACATTTTGAGAGATGTTTCTCTAAGGAGGTTTCTTGTTACTCATCAGCCTTTTGCCTGCCACAACAATTGGTTGATGATTCATTTATAACTAATTAAGTAAACATTGTCAACAAAAAAATATAACTTTTTTTGTTGTCTTTATGTTTTATTCAAAAAACCTTATAATTCTAGTTTCACCGCCCATTTATATGCAGGTAAATCTTCTGCCTGCCTGGTCTTAACCAATCAAAAGGTATTTTTTCTGGCAATGGTAATAGTTTCGTAAAACCAATGTTAACACCATCTTTCACCTTTATGTTCATGCCATAATAGGTCAGGTCAATAATCACAATTATAAATTATCCCAGATTAAAGATGATTTGGAAGCAGGAGAAAAAATAATGGCGGAATGGGCAGAAACAACAAATTACAGTATGGGTGAAGAGATTGCCAACAGCATTACCCATGGAATCGGCGTATTGCTTTCCATCGCCGGGTTTACTGTTCTGGTCAGTTTTTCTACAACCCGAGGAGATGCTTGGCACATTGTCAGTTGCAGTATCTACGGAGCAACCCTGATTCTGCTCTATACGGCCTCAACCCTCTACCACAGTGTTCCAGTACCCCGGATCAAAGGGCTGCTCCGCACAGTTGACCATTCAGCCATCTATCTTCTGATTGCTGGAACCTACACCCCGTTTATGTTAGTCAACCTGCGTGGCCCCTGGGGCTGGTCCCTCTTTGGTACAATCTGGGGGATCGCAATCCTTGGGATTATTCTCAAAACAACCTCTTTTGGCCGAGTACCCGGTGTTTCTCTCGGGTTTTACCTGACAATGAGCTGGATTATTGTCATCGCAATCAAACCGATGCTTGCCGTTCTCGATAAGGGAGGGCTGGAGCTACTTATTCTTGGTGGGCTCGCCTACACCGTTGGAGTGGTCTTTTACCTCTGGAAAAAACTTCCCTACAGCCACGCCATTTGGCATCTGTTTGTCATGGCGGGAAGTTGTTTCCATTTTTTTGCGATTTTATTTTATGTGATTCCCAGCTGAATCCATCATTTTCTCCGTCAATAGACCATTGAATAAAGAAAAAATAATTAGGTAAAAAACCAGAACGAGGGCATAGAGCCAACCAAAGTAATAGATCATCAATGGTAACAGTTGTGGCTTGACACTCCGGGCATAAAGGAAAGATGCAATAAGGGATATCCGCATCCCTTTTTTCTGAAATTCCTGCAAGACTCCGTACCAGACATAAATCGGTCCCATAGACAGAGCACCACCGACGACAGCAATGAACACCCCTTTCCACCCAGAATCATGACCAACATGATTTTTGACCCAGCTCGGTTTCACCAGAAGATTATTTAAAAACATGAAACCACTTACCAGTGCCAAAACCGGCAGTAACTTAATCAACATCCCTGCACTGAATTGCAATGCGGCAAGAGTCCGATCAGAGTCAAACAGAAAAACAGCCAAATAGATGACGACCACAATCAGCAGGAAAAGATACGCCCCGAAGACAGATTCCTTTTTGCCGCTCGACTGTTGGTTTGAAGTCGTTTTTTTCACGAGATCCAACCTGCCAGTAGTTGCATGGTCATGAGTACCAGAAAAGCAATAATCAAGGCAAAAACAAATGATATCCCATTGCGAAGCAGAGCAAAACGTGCTCCAAAGGTTTGAATTTCAGCAGGCAGTTGAATGCTGCCCACTGTCACCCAACTGACCAGCAATGCTGTAACAGCCATCAAACTGACCCCCTGATCCAGAAGTTCTCCACCCAGGACATAACTGACCAGAGGAT